>SLAD01000121.1 GCA_007126995.1 Kiritimatiellia bacterium
GCCGCCACGCGTAACGCTTCAAGATAGGATGTGCCGGCGGTCTTGACATGGAATCGGCCCTGCGTGGAACGGGCAAATGCCGTATACATTGACAGCTTGTCGGAACCGGAATGCAGGCTCAACTTGTAGGGGCCGAGTTCCTGCGCGATCATGACGTGATCGTTGAGCGCCTGTTCGAAAGCGTCCACATCGCCGATGTAGTCGACACCTTTCTCCATATCGCCGATGAAGCGGGGCGCGAGGGAAACCAGCTTCATGCCGCGCTCCAAGCATTGCTCGGCAATGATCCAATGCTCGGCCAGCGTGGTCGGTTGCTCGGTCTCATCTACGCTTAGTTCAATTTCGTACGCGCGCCCGGCCGCTTCCTGCACCTGCCGGATATAGTCCGCCAAGGCGATCCCGGCATGAATGGCCCGGCCGTATTTCACCGCGGCCCGCATCGCGGCGGCTTCGGTTATTTCAATGGCCGTGCCGGTCGCCAATCGGATGGTCTTGCCGCAATACCGGTCGAACCAGTCGATCTCCGGGCGAAGCTCGGCAAAGCGCGCTTCCAGGGTTGCCTGATCATAGCCATCGGCGTGTTCATCCACATGGTCGGACGGATCGATGGTGAAGAAAGTGAATCCGGCGGCGGCCGTCCGGTCGACATCATCCGCTGTCTTCAAGTGATCGGCGTCGGCACCGATGGGGCCTTCCCAACCGGCTGCTTGCATCCCGCTGAGCGCGTCGGCCATCACTTGTTCCGGAGACCGGTCGGTGCGGGTCATTTCGCGAATCGATTGCTGCGGATAGATCGGATGGATGCCGCTACCGTGCTGCTGCATGGCGAGCACGTGGCCGGGTGTGGCGCAACCGATCCGGTCGCCGAATCCGAACGAGGGGTTCAGTCCAAGCGGTATGGGCTTAGCGGGGGAAGTCATCAAGCGTTCTCGGTTGAGTGGGGCGTAGCCGTGGGATTCGGGAAATCGAAGTAGCGGGCGGCATTATCGTGGCAGACGTCCCGCACCAGCCGGGTGAGAAGCGCATCGTCGTCCGGCAGTTCGCCACGCTCAACATCCGTGCCGATCAAGTCGCAGAATAGGCGCCGGAAATACTCGTGGCGAGGATAAGACATGAACGAACGGGAATCCGTCAACATGCCGACAAAGCGCGACAGCAGTCCCAGGTTGGAGAGGGCATTGAGCTGCCACGTCATGCCCTCGCGTTGGTCCAAAAACCACCAGCCGGAGCCGAATTGAATCTTTCCGGGCACGCTGCCGTCTTGGAAATTTCCAATCATCGCCGCGAACATATAGTTGTCGGCCGGATTGAGGTTGTACAAAATCATCTTGGGCAGCGCCTCGTCGCGTTCCAGTCGGTCCATGAAGCGGGCCAGGGCGGTCGCTTGCGGCGCGTCCCCGATTGAGTCGAATCCCGTGTCAGGGCCTAGCTGCTCCGTCATGCGCGTGTTCACCTGCCGCAATGCGCCGAGATGCAATTGTTTCACCCAGCCCTTTTCCGCATCCAGCGTGCCCGTATACCAAAGGATGTGTGTCGCAAAGGCATCCGCCTCCTCCTGGGAGACGTCTTGGGTCGCGAGGCCTTTGGTGAAGATGCGGTCGACCACGGACCGGTCCGCAAAGTGTGCGAACGCTTGGTTGAGACCGTGATCAGAGAGGCGACAGCCGTGGGCATGAAAATAGTCGTGGCGGGCGCGCAAGGCCGCTTCCAGATCGGTCAAAGAGCCGATGTCGATATCTGCCGCGCGTCCCAGCTGTTCGACGTAAGACTGAAAGAACGAGCTGTCTTGGATCCGCAGCAGCGCATCGGGCCGAAACGCCGGCAGCAAGCGGGTCGACTCGCTGGATTCCGCGAATCGGCGATGGGCCGCCAGATCGTCGACCGGATCATCGGTCGTGCAGATCACTTCCACATTGAACCGTCGCGCGATGCCGCGGGTGGTGAAATCCGGTGTATCCAGATGCGCTTGAGCAGCCTCCCAGATGGCGGGGGCGGTTTCTTTGCTCAGTAACGTGTCGATATCAAACGTGCGCTTCAGCTCCAGGTGCGTCCAGTGATACAGCGGATTGCGGAGCGTGTACGGTACCGTCTCCGCCCAGGCAAGAAATTTGTCGTACGGATCCGCATCGCCCGTACAAAATCGCTCCGCCACACCGTTTGCCCGCATCGCCCGCCATTTGTAATGATCGCCTTCCAGCCAAATGGCATGCAAATCGCTGAAGCGCCGGTCCTCGGCCAAATCGCCTGGCGGCAGGTGGCAGTGATAGTCGATGACCGGAAGCGGTTTGGCCACCTCATGATAGAGTCGCTGCGCGGTATCGGTCTGCAATAGAAAGGTATCGTGTATAAATGGCATAATAAGCTCAATCGATTGAGTAAAAGTATTCAGGGAGGATAGCGAAGCAGCGGCGAACGTCAAGTGTTGTTGCACAGCCGTTGGCGAATAACGTGGCCTTAGCGGGCGGACCCGCGCCAGTGCAGTTTCTGGCGCAGCACGCTGAAGTAGCTGTATTCCGGCAGGTGAATGAAGCGGGCGCAGTGCGGATGGCGGCGAATGTGCACGGTGTCGCCAATCGCGAGTTCCAGTTCGCCTTGCCCGTCGGCGGAAAGGAGCGGTCGCTTGTTGTGCGGAATATCGGAGACCTGCACGGCAATGGCGCTTTGATCGGGCAACACCAAGGGGCGCGCACTGAGGGTGTGCGGGCAGATGACGTTGACATTAAACACCGGTGCGTGCGGATGCACGATCGGGCCGCCCGCCGAAAGTGAATGGCCGGTGCTGCCGGTGGGCGTGGCGACGATCAATCCGTCACAGAGATACTGCGCCACCTCTTCATCATCAATCGAGAGCGCCAGCGTCAGCGCGCGGGAAGAATGGCCCCAGCCGACCACAATGTCGTTGAGGGCAATGAAGTGTGCCACCTCGCCACCGTCACGCTGCACCTGGCAGGAGAGTAGTGACCGTTCGGAAATCGTGTAATCGCCGGTGACCAGCACATCGATGGCGTGTTCCAGCTCGTCTTCCGTGACGCTGGTCATGAAACCGAGGCTGCCGAGATTGACACCCAACACGGGCGTGTCGGCCCCGTCAATCAGGCGCACGGCATGCAACATGGTGCCATCGCCGCCTAGCGCCAAAATGACATCAACCGATTCGGCCAGTGCTTCGGGCGCGACCTGCTCGGCGCCGGGCAGATGCGGCGCGGCATCGGAGGAAGTCAGCACCTGTAGTTGCTTTTCCTTCGCCTTGTCAGCCAAGCGCTTCAACACCGCGTGTGCGTGTGACTTTTGCGTATTGGCGATGATCCCAATGCGTTTCATGCTACCTTCCACCAGGCCAGAAATTCTATGTTGCCCGCCGGGCCCGTGATGGGCGAGCGGCACACGGCCTGCCAATGCCAGCCCATTTCCTCTTCACCAAATGCGCGAATACGGTCCTGCACCGCCTGATGCACGCGTGGATCCTTCACCACGCCCCCTTTGCCCACTTGATCGCGACCCGCCTCAAACTGCGGCTTGATAAGGGTGATCACATCGTCCCCCGATTGCAAGACCCGACTCAGGGCAGGTAAAATTTTGGTGAGCGAAATGAAGGACACATCGACCACCGCCAAGTCCGGCTTGAGTTCGAACAAATCGGCTTCCAAGTGGCGCGCATTGACGCCTTCAACCGGAGTCACGCGCTCGTCCTGGCGCAATGACCAGTGCAATTGCCCTTTGCCCACGTCGACGGCGTAAACATGTCGCGCTCCGTGTTGCAACAGGCAATCGGTAAAACCGCCGGTCGAAGCCCCGACATCGAGCGCGATCCGGTCTTCAACCGGGATCGCCCATTCACCGATCGCGCCGGCGAGCTTCTCGCCTCCGCGACCGACGTACTGCGGCGGCTGCTCAACCACGACCTCGGTGTCCTCGGGAAACGTGTGGCCGGGTTTGGTGGCGGGCTGGTCCGCGATGCGTACGGAGCCGGCGCGGATCAGCGCCTGCGCCTTCTCGCGGCTTTCTACTAAGCCGCGCTGCACCAGCAAGAGATCGAGGCGAATCTTGATGCTCATCGTGGAGAGCTGCTTTCCTAGCGCCGGAACTGATCCAGATTTGGCATCACGCTGGGACTGATCTCCAGCGCTTTGATGTCTTCACCGCGTTGGATCAGAATGGTGATCGGTGTGTCTTCCGTGTGCTGAAAGATCGAGCGTCGCACTTCAAGCGCCGAGCTGACCGGTCGGTCATTGATTCGTCGGATGACGTCGCCGCGCTGGATGCCACCTTGTTCCGCGGGGCTATCCCGGAAGACTTCCTCGACCTCCACGCCGTCCACGGTCGGTCGCATCAGAATGCCAATCCACGGGTGCGCAATTTCACCCGTGGCGATCAACGAGCCGGCCACGCGCATCGCCAGATTGCCGGGCACCGCGAAACCAATCCCGACATTGCCCGCATCGCGCGCCCCGCCGCTATGTATGGCGGCATTGATCCCGACCATGCGACCATCGGCGTCGACCAGTGGCCCGCCGCTGTTGCCCGGATTGATGGGCGCTTGCGTCTGGATGAAGTCCTCATACGGCAACATCCCGATCACGCGGCCCTTTTGACTGACGATGCCCATCGTCACCGTACTCGATAGATTGAAGGGCGAACCGAGCGCGATCACCACTTCTCCGACGCGCAGCGCATCCGAGTCGCCGAATTCAATCGCGTCAAAGCGCTCATCGGGCTCGGCCAGGATGCGGACCACGGCCAGGTCGGTATGCGGATCGCTGCCCACCAGCTCCGCTTCGTAGACCGTCCCATCATCCAGCACCACCTCGATCTGGCGGGCATTATCGACGACGTGATGACTGGTGAGCACATAACCTTGGCGGTCGATAATCACGCCGGACCCTTGTCCCGGAATGCGCTGTTCCATGCGATAGAGTTGCCCGAAAAAGAAATCGCGCGCCAATTGATAGCGCACCGCTTCCGTACGAATCACGACGACGGAGGGCAGGACTTGCTCAACGATATCGGCAATTTGATCGCCGAACGCGCGCAGGGGATTGATGCGCAGCATTTCATCGCCGCGAGCCGTGTTCAGCGTGAGCAGCGCGGTTAGTATAACTAATGGACGTCTGAATATATCGCGTGTAATCATAGTTGAAACTCTACGGTACACCGCTTGCATTATCCAACAGAAAACTCGGCATCGCTGGACAGCGCCCCAATACCCTCGCTATAGTGCGCCGATGTATCTGGATTTCTATGGTTTGGCTGAGCACCCGTTCCATGTGACGCCTGATCCGCACTTTATTTTTTGGACGGACCAGCACCGGGACGCGTTGGATCATTTGCTCTAC
>SLAD01000352.1 GCA_007126995.1 Kiritimatiellia bacterium
CCAAATCGAAGGCCGCACCTATCCCGCGCGACGACGCACCCAAAACCTAGTGGGCGGCGTATCGCCCATTCAAACGGAGCGCTTTGCCATGGGGCATGTCGTGCTTGAGCCCGACGGCGGTCAAGTGCCTTGGCACAACCAGGAACAAGAGGAAATCTATTTCGTCATCGAGGGCACCGCGGAAATGTGCCTGGGCGAGGAGCGCCGCGAGGTCAGCTCCGGCCAGGCCGTGCTGATTCCGCCACGCGTATTTCATCAGATCACCAACATCGGATCGACCCCGCTAAGAATGATCTATGTCTACGCGCCGGGCGGTGACGTCGCCCATTGGCGCCAGGAACTGGATGGCACATTGCCGAAGGCCGGCGTAGACGTGCCGGCCCTGCCGGAAGGCGCGCGCCCACAGACGACATGACGGAACTGAACACAAACACGGAAATACAGAAACGGAAACCATTATGACACAAACCACCACACACAAAGTCGGCATCATTATGAACGGCGTGACGGGACGCATGGGAACGAACCAGCACCTGATGCGCTCCATCGTGCCGATCATGCAACAAGGCGGCGTCCAGTTGCGTCCGGGCGAGACGATTCTGCCTGACCCGATCCTGATCGGACGCAACGAGTCCAAGCTGCGGGCACTGGCCGCGCAGTCCGGCGTCGAAAAATGGAGCACCGACCTCGATGCGGTGCTGGCCGATCCGGCCTACACGGTTTACTTCGACGCCCAGACAACGGATCGCCGCGTAGCGGATGTGACCCGCGCCATCGCCGCCGGCAAACACGTCTACTGCGAGAAACCCACCGCCACCACGCTCGCCGACGCATTGAAGCTGCATACCCTGGCGGAAGAGGCGGGGGTAAAGCACGGCGTGGTGCAGGACAAGCTTTGGTTGGCCAGTTTGCTGAAGCTGAAGGAGTTGATTCATCGCGGATTCTTCGGTCGCATCCTTTCCGTGCGCGGCGAGTTCGGCTACTGGGTATTCGAAGGCGACACGATCACGCCGCAGCGCCCTTCCTGGAACTACCGCAAGGAAGACGGCGGCGGCATCATCATCGACATGCTCTGTCACTGGCGCTATGTGCTGGACAACCTGTTCGGCAACGTCAAGGCGGTCTCCTGCCTCGGCGCCACGCACATTCCCGAACGGCATGACGAGGCGGGCAAGCCGTACGCCTGTACCGCTGACGACTCGGCCTACAGCACCTTCGAGCTGGAGGGTGGCGTGATTGCCCACTTCAACTCCTCCTGGAACGTGCGGGTGCGGCGCGACGATCTGTTGACGCTGCAAGTGGACGGTACGCTGGGTTCCGCCATGGCGGGCCTGCGCGATGTGTGGGTACAGCCGTACAACGCCACACCGCGTCCGATCTGGAATCCGGACGTGCCGCAGCCGATCAATTTCTTTGAGGGCTGGATGAAGTTGCCCGATCAAACCGGCTACGACAACGCGTTTAAGGCGCAGTGGGAATTGTTTCTGCGTCATGTGGTCAAGGATGAGCCCTTCCCCTGGGACTTGCGGGAAGGCGCCAAGGGCGTGCAACTGGCCGAGAAGGGCATCGAATCATGGGAGAAACGGCAATGGGTAACGATCAACGAACTGTAAACGACCGCGTTGCGCTGGTCACAGGCGGCCTGCGCGGGATCGGCCTCGGCATCACACGCGCGCTGCTGGCGGAAGGCTGGCGCGTGATGACGTGCGGAGTACGGGCGCCGGACCAAGTGGCCTCGGTGTTGTCGGAATTGGACACGGGTGACCGGGTGGCGTATCAGCCTGCCGACATCAGCGACACGAACGCGCGGGAACAATTGCTGGCAGCGGTGCGCGATCAATTCGGCGCGCTTCATGTGCTGGTCAACAATGCCGGTATCGGGCCGCGTGTACGGAAGGACATTCTGGAGGCGGAGGAGGAGGAATTCGAACACGTCCTGCGCGTAAATCTGCAAGGGCCCTACTTCCTCACTCAGGCTGCCGCGCGCTGGATGGTCGAACAGAAACAGGCAGACGCCGAATATGAGGGAATGATCGTCAACATTTCCTCCATCTCCGCGACCGTGGCCTCGCCTTCGCGTGGCGAGTATTGCATCGCCAAGGCGGGCGTAAGCATGGCGACGCAATTGTGGGCGGCGCGGCTCGGTGAATTCGGCGTACCCGCCTACGAAGTGCGACCCGGCATCACCAAGACGGACATGACATCGAGTGTGCAAGAGAAGTATGATCGCTTGATCGAGGAAGGCCTGCTGGTGCAACCGCGATGGGGCACGCCCGAAGACGTGGGCAAAGCCGTAGCCATGTTGGCACGCGGCGACCTCCCCTACTCGACCGGACAGGTGCTGATGGTCGATGGTGGTTTAACCGTGCAACGTTTATGAGGTGATTATGTTCAGCGACACATTGATCGAACAAATCGAACGACAACGGATTATCGCCGTGCTGGTGGTGGATCGCGCGGAGGACGGCGTGCCGTTAGCTCGCGCCTTGTTGGAAGGCGGCGTGGATATGATGGAGCTGACCCTGCGCACGGATGACGCGTTGGAGGCGTTGCGCCGGATCGCGCAGGAAGTGCCGGAGATGACGGTCGGCGCCGGAACGGTGCTAACGCCCGAACAGGTGCGGCAGGTGCAGGATGCGGGCGCGGCCTTCGCGGTATCGCCGGGCACGAATCCGCGGGTACTAAAGGCGGCGCAGGACGCCGGCATATCCTTCGCGCCGGGCATCGTCACACCATCCGACATCGAGCAGGCGCTGGAGTTCGGCTGCCGCCTGTTGAAATTTTTCCCGTGCGAGCCATCGGGCGGCCTGACGTATTTGAAATCCATCGCGGCGCCGTTTGCGCACTTGGGCGTCCGGTTCATCCCCCTCGGCGGCCTGACGGTGAAGAACATGGCCGCGTACCTCGCCGATCCGCTGGTCGCCGCCATCGGCGGCTCCTGGTTGGCGCCGCGCGACCTCATCCGCGCCGGCGACTGGACCCAGATCGCGACACTCGCGCGCGAGGCGCGAACTGGCGAATGAGGGCTGAATGCGGATACGAAAAAGCTGGATAATCGGCGGAGTCGCCGTGGCGCTGCTTGTGGTTGTGGTATGGGGCGTCAGGACGTTAAGGGAACCGCCTGCTTTCGATCCGGATGCCATGGCGCGTTCGGAGGCGATCATGTGGCGGGCCTATTACGACGGCAACCGTGTGCGTCTTGCGCTGGAAACCGTCGCCATGCTCCGCCGCAACTATGGTCTATCCGCGCGGGACGCGGTCATCGTCGCCAACAAACTGGCCGCAGCGGCCGTGGCATTTCGCGAAACGCGCGAGGATTACGAGCGCCTTGTCCTGCCGGATTTGGTGGACGCTTACACCCATATCAAGCACGCCATCCATGCGCCATTCGACCCCGAAGCTGCCGCGCGAGCGGAGCTGGCCTGGTGGAAGGCGCGACGGATTCCCGAACAGCGTTCCGCAGAGGAAGTGGGCAGCCGCATTACCGCCCTCTATGAGATTCAATATAGCTATTCGCATCCGGCTTTTGCCGAGGCGGGACTATACCGCGCCCGCGCCGCGCGACTCCGCGATCAGGGCGGACGCGATGCCGACTGGGTAGAAGTCGAACGGCTTCTGCGCGAGAGCTACCATCACCTCGCGCGCGGGTTAGCAAAGCGCTAAACGATGGTGGCACGCTTTCGACGGGCCACCCTCGAAACCTCCATCCGGGTTTCCTCCTGGCTACCGCCGCTGCGGGACGCTACGGGCGGACCAGATTATTCCGCGCGAACTCGAAGCTCTGGCGCAGGGATTCAAATGGATCGCCGGGACATTCATCCTGTTCGACGATGAACCATTCGCAGCCGCCCGCTTCGGCCGCCTCCACGATCTCGACGAAATCGAGGTTCCCCGCCCCGACTGCCGCGAAGGTGATCTCGGCTTGATCCGTAATCCGGTAGTCCTTGAGATGAAGCAACGGTATGCGGCCCGCCATGCGGCGACACCAAGCGACCGGGTTGCCACCACCGTATTGTACCCAGTAGGTGTCCAACTCGGCTTTCACGTACGCCGGGTCGGTCTCTGCGAAAATGCGTTCCAGAATGATGCGTCCGTCGAGTTTTCGAAACTCGTGATGATGATTGTGGTAGGAGAGCGTGACCCCCGCTTCCGCCATGATCTTGCCCGCGCGGTTGAGCTGCTCAATCAGTCCGGCAACCGACGATTCGTCGCCAAAATCGATACCGGCGGGAAACGGATAGGCCGTATGCGCGCTTGCCATGCGTTTCACGCGCGCGGCCACCGCGGCAGGATCGGACAGGATATCGCCACCCGGATCGTGACGTGCGCAGATCACCAACCCATGCTCGCGGGCCGCTGCCGTGACGACTTCGTCCGGCACGTCCTTGCCGATGCCGCTCACCTGAATGGCGCGATACCCGATTTCCGCCACGAGGCGCAGGGTTTCGGGGATCTGCTCCGGCTGCTGCAAATGCTCGCGCAGGGTATACAATTGGACGGCGAGCTGTTCAAGTTTCATGAGTCTACGTCCTACACATACGATCCGCATGGTCCTGGGCCCGCATGGCCAATTCTGCAGCCGTGAATGCGTGCTCCTGGGTCATGGCGAATTCGGTTCGGTTCAACACATCGAGAATCAAGTTCCCGGCAAACGGAAAACCGATCTTGCCATCGCAGTCGATTACCCGCTCGCCGCTCTCGTCGACAAGATAGATTTTGTTGCCGGTGCCCTCGCGAGCCACATCCACATATTTACGGATTTCGATCGACCCCTTTTCGCCCAAGACGAAGGTGCGGCCGTCACCCCAGGTGCGCAGTCCTGCGGGATTGAACCAGTCCAGACGGGCATAGCACGACGCGCCGGTGTCAAGACGAAGGGCGGCTTCGCCGAAATCCTCCAACCCCGGCGTATCCGGATTCGCGAAGTTTTCCACGCGGGCGAACAACACCTCGGCTTCTGTCGCCCTGGTGAAATACAGAAACTGCTCGAATTGGTGCGATCCGATATCCGTGAGTATCCCGCCGTACTTGTCCTTCTCAAAGAACCATTGCGGGCGGGTCGATTTGGCGAGGTTATGCGGCGCCAGGTTCAGCACCTGCAGGACACGGCCGATCACGCCGTCACGGATCAGTTCCCCGGCATGATAACAGGCCTCGTTGCCCAACCGTTCGCCGTAATTCACCATGTATTTGCGGCCGGTCTCGGCGGCCTTGCGCCGTGCCGCCGCGAGCTGATCGAGCGTCGTGAACGGCGACTTATCCACCCAATAATCTTTGCCCGCGTCCATGACCCGCAAACCCGTGGCACATCGTTCG
>SLAD01000296.1 GCA_007126995.1 Kiritimatiellia bacterium
AGGTAAGAAATTTTTCTCCAGTCAGCGCCGTATTTAAAAGCGATGCTTTCAATATTTTCATTCAGCATTACCTGATGAAAAGCGATGAGTTCGGGTATTTTTTCCTCAACAATGAAATCATTTTTTCGGCTCAATATTATGTTTCTTTCTCTCAACGCATATTCCAGATGCTCTGCCGCCCCCCCCGGTACGGTGATCTCAACGGATGTATAACGGCTTATATATCCTCCTGTTTTATAAGAGCCGAACTTAATATGGGGATTCGCATTGTAGAACTGCCTGTAACTGATGTTCAGTACCGATGAAATATCAGAAAAATAAAGATCTTCAGGTCCCAGACTGACAGTAAAAGTTTCATAGTCTGACCTACGATCTTTTTCGGGTACTGAAAACCCGAATTTTTTAGGTTCGCTGAGGATCATTTTATACACTACCACCTTCTCAACATAAGACTCGGTTTCAAAATTGGATCTTATGTCCCAAAAGCATTTGCTTCGTTGAGATTCAAGGGAGGATCTGACATTTGAATCCCCATTATTGTATGCCGCAAGCATAAGGAAAGGGTCGTTATTGAACAGTTTCGAAAGCATATTCAAATGCTCAGCGGCCGCTGCCGAAGACCGGTCTATCAGGTTTCTCTCGTCTATAAAGTTGTCAACGCGGAGACCGTACATTCTGCCTGTGGCCGGCATCAGCTGCCAGGGGCCGGATGCTCCCGCAGGGGACAAAGCTCTGGGATTAAACTCCGATTCAACAGGAATTATGTAAGCAAAATCAGGGTGTATACCGTATGTGTCAAGTATTTCTGAAGCGTATGGTATGTAATTATTTTCTGAAGCGAGAAGGTTTTTAATAAATCCCCTTCTGTCGTTTAAAAGAGTGTTGAACAGTTTTTGTATTCTTTCACGGACATCGTATGATTCTAAAGGTATTCTGGCATCCGCGAAATATATTTCTTCCGGTAATTTGTAATTTCTATACGCATAAAGATATGGAGCTGTTAAAGGCAAAATCAGTGTGATTAAAGCAAAGAAACATCGGATATTGTAAGTTCCTGCGGATTTCATAAGCAAGTAATATAATAAAAATAAGCTTGAAATTCAAGCAAAATATGCATAACTTCAATCAGTTATATCAATGATTTCGGGAGTGTAGAGTATATGAGATACGGAATAATAGATAACTTAAAGCAGTCGGACGGGAATAACGGACTTAAAAATCTTTTTGCCCGGATAAAAAAAACAGGTCTTGAGTTTTTGATCAATAAACATAGCGATTACAGTTCTGAATCAGGTTTCGATGTGGTTGAAAAAGGGGAGCTGATCAGCCTTTCTGATGTGATTATTGTCCTCGGCGGGGACGGAACAATGCTTGATGCTGCAAACAACTGCGCACAAACGGGAAAACCTTTCATTGGAGTTAATTACGGAAAACTGGGTTTTCTTGCAGATGTGAAAGAGAGCGATATTGTTCGCAGAATTGAAATGATAGAGAAGGGAGAGTATTTTATAGAAGAAAGAATAATGCTGACTGCTTCTTATGGAGAAGAGAAAATATCAGCTCTGAATGATATTGTACTTGACCGGGGTTATTCGCAGAGGGTACTGAAAATTTCGGTGGATATTAACGGAAAATTCTTTACAACATACACTTCGGACGGACTGATAATTTCTACTCCGACCGGTTCGACCGCCTATAATATGTCGGCACACGGGCCGATCGTACAGCCGGGAGTTCCGGCATTCATCATCACACCGATGTCCCCTCATGCGCTTGCAATGCGACCCATAGTTATTCCCGACCATTCTGAGATTACAATTACCGCGAGAAGCAGTTATAAGGAAATGATCCTTTCGGGTGACGGTCAGTCAAGTATCAATATTCCATCATTTTCAAAGATAAAGGTAAAAAAAGCCCCGTATAAAGCGAAGTTCATCAAATTTAACGATAGCGACTATTATCATTTGCTCCGTGAAAAGCTCGGATGGGGCGGCTTCAAAGAAAGAGTAACAAAATAAAAACCGGTGAGAATATCCCGGCTATAAGTATTAAAAACTTGCAAGCAGAGTTGTTAAGCGTTATATTTAGCATTTAAATTTTGGAGGGTGATGTAAAAATGACAATCAGGTTTAAGGTAATAATAATGCTGTTTCTGTGTGGATTTTTGTTGAATTCAGCAAAAAATCCGGCTTATCTCACGACAGACAGATTTGACCAGAATATGACATCTGATTTGAAGCAGGATGCCACCATACCTGTTCGGGCAAACAGGGTTCACAGAGCCGGTCTTTACTGGGTTAACATGACTAATATGGGTTATTTCGGCAACCCGGGCGGAGGCATGATAGACCCATGTACAGGAAGGCAAGCTGTTTCGGGAGAAATGCCGGGCGGTACGGGAATAGATTTTTTGTACGCCTCAGGACTTATGTTCGGCGGATATCTTGATTCTGCGATAGTCAATATTGACGGAGTAGATGCCAGGACATTTCAGGGTCCTTTAGTCACTACAGCTATTGAAGGTTGGAGAGGTGCACCCGGCTCAGGAATGCCTAGAGAATTGTGGCCTATTAATTTTGACGAGGATCCTACCGGAGCTACTTTGGGCAGGATATACGAATCGTCAAATGTAGAAGGAATGATATCCTGTCTTTTTGAAGAGGTTTATGATCCGATGGCTACTGCCGAAGAGCAGTTTACTATTATGTACACCGATAAATTCGTTCAGAGGAGCCCTTACACCGGTATGGACGATTACGATCTTAGAGATCACATTCCTCTCGGAATAGAGGTAAGGCAGAAAAGCTATGCATGGTCATATGATTATGCGCAAAAATTTATTATTATTGATTATACCCTTTACAACAGGAACGAAGACGGCAAGGATATTTATGATTTTTTCATGGGTGTCTATCTTGACCCGGACATAGGGCACATTACAGGTGTCAGTCCCTGGAATAACGAACCTATAGTATATCGTCACGCCGATGATATAGGCGGATTTGTCAGGGAGTGGGAATATTATGACGATGCTACCGGCACCATGAAAGTGGCCGATCTTAACATGGCGTGGTATGCGGATAATGACGGCAGGAACTATACAGGAACAAACTGGTATGTGCCGAATGAGCCTCCGGCCGGTCAGCCTCTCGACGGAGCGACAGGTATTGCGACCGTCAGGGTTTTGAGGAACCCGAATCCCACACTCAGATTCTCTTACAACATCTACATCATAAACGATGATGATGAGTCTAAGGACTGGGGGCCGAGATGGCAGACAGGACTCCATCCGAGACCTGCAGAAGACCACCCTGATTGGGTACTGGATCATGAAAGAAGGGATGATCCGAGATCAGTTCCGTGGCTATATGACCTTACTATGAGGCAGCTTGGCTATGATGACACCAACAGGGACGGTCTGGTCAATTATTCCGGCCAGCCGCACTACGGCGGGAGGACGGAAGGAAGACCTCTCGGTGACAGAGGCAAATATATGGTCATGTCTAACGATGAGTTCGATTATGACCAGGTGGATATCAGAGAAGTTTACCTTGGTGTAGGACTTGACAATATCGAACAGGCTGAGAACTGGCAGAGATGGACAACTCCCGACGATGTGGGAAACACTGCAGAAGGATTCTCTGCTGATATACCTGACGGGCCAATTGAGGCAATGAATGCTATCGCCAGCGGAGGAGATGTTATGGCTATTCTTTCATTCGGTCCTCTAGGTTTCGAAGGTTATACCAATGTTGCCTGGAATCCTGATGCCAACTGGGAACCACAGTCGGTTATCGAGAATAAGAAGATATGGCGTTTTGCCCATGGAGATTCACTGAAACTGACTATAGCTTTCATTGTAAGCGAGAACTTCCACACTTCTCTCGATCAGGATCCGAACTACAGGGACGACAGCGTTGTTGATCTTTCCGACGGTCTTCAGAAACATCTTTGGGAAAAAGGCTGGTACGATGCTCTTTATAATGTTGTATGGGCTGAAAGAGTCTATGATATACCTATGTTCGATACTCCTGTGACCAAAAACGGAGTTACTAAAAGTGACGGCTGGTACGGTGAGGATGTCGGTAAAGACGGTCTTTTCGGTGATCTGAGAGGCGATGCCTACTGCTGGTGGTTTGACGAGGAATACCCCGGACCTGACCCGGATGGCAGTGAAGGTAATTATGAACTTGATTACTTTACTAATCCGAGGCCTGATATTTACGGATGGGTTGCAGAATCAGAAGATACTCTTCTTCCGTTCGGCAGGCAGCATGAGGATCCGGACGGTGTTTACGGCATAACCGGCGATGCTGAGCACGGTGACAGGTACGGTTTCGGATATATGGTAAAGTACGATAAGCTTGACGGATATTTTCCTCAGGGCACCTGGGTGAGGTACGGTTTTGATGACGGCAGGATAACGATGGGTGACGGGGTTCCCGATTTTACAGGTCCGCCGCCGCCGCCTTCGCCCCGGATAAAAGTATCGTACGACGATACTGATGTTATTGTAGAATGGCAGTCTCACGAATTTTTCTATACTGACGATGATAAGGTTTTTGAATCGTTTATCGGACCTGAACACTTTATAGACCCGTTCACGAGGATAAAGGATTTTGAAGGCTATCATATTATGTTATCCCCTGATCGGAATCAGCAGAATTACAGTGAGGTGTTCTCTGTTGACAGGATCAATTACATATATGAAAATGTTGCGATTGTGGGTGATTATCTTGATGCTCCTTTCAGTGAAACTGTGAGGGATTCTCTAATTAATCAAGCAGGTGAGCAGACTATCGTACTGGTTGATAAGATATATCAAATAGTACCTTACGGCAACAACAGATCAATGTATGAGAGTCATTCTCAGCCCGGAATATATACATATACTGCATCAGAGCACACAAGAGATATTACTGAGTCTGAAGGAGAAGATGTTACAGTAAATTACTGGAGATACAGATTCGTTCTTCACAACAGGCTGCTTGCTCAACAGAACTATATTGCCGTAACAGCATCGGACTTCGGAGATCCTAGGAGCGGTACGCCCGCACTTAAGTCGAATCCGACCGTGAACGGCGCTCCAGTAAGACCTGTTAAACTGACCGGCAGAAAAGATGTCGTTGTTGTGCCGAATCCTTACAGGGGAGATGTTGATTATTTTGAAGCAGGATGGGAAGAGGTAGGCAGAACAGGTATCTGGCAGGAGCAGGACAGGAAGATCGTTTTCATGAATGTCCCGGTCAGATCCGTTCTCAGGATATATACACTTGCAGGTGA
>SLAD01000262.1 GCA_007126995.1 Kiritimatiellia bacterium
CGCGCCGCGCCATTCAATCCAGCGGTTGCCGCGCCACTCGAAACGGCGATTCCCGGTGAGCTGGGTCCAGTGCGCGCCGCTGCGGGCCCACGTGTGTCCGGCAAACTGAACGGTCCCACGGTCCGCTTCATACGAGGTATGGCCGACGCGCCAAGCGCCGCTTGCCAGCGCATCGATCCGGTCTGGCGCCGCTGCAATCAGCATGGGGGGTGGGATGAGTAGATCGGCAGTGGTTCGAGTGCTGGCCCCTAAAAATAATGCAAGGAATATGAATACTCGCCACATGAGGAAAGAGTAGCCGTTAATCCATGAAGGAGCAACCTGGTTGGCATGCGGAACGAACAGCTTTGGAGTGTACGCATACTCACTTCAATTCGCCGTACACCTAGGTTCGGCGGGCTATCTTTTCGTAGGCCAGCCGCTGCGGCTGGCGTGCAAGGACAGGAATGTCCTTGTTCCGGCCGGCCGGAGCATGGGCATTCCTGCCCCTGTTGCGAGCAATCGCCTGCGTTTTAGGGGTGGACAGTAAACCTCATCTTCAATCAAAATGCCGCAATAGTAGGAGCGTCCGCATGATGAGGTTGTTCGAGCAGCTCAAATCTAGCGTAGGTGAACACAGGGCGACGCCCATGCCGGAATGGCTGATCGTGCTGCCCCTGCTCGTATTGGGGCTGGGCGTTCGGCTGTATGCGGCGACGTACTTCTTGTTGCAGACCCATACGGATGTCCATATCAACGCCTTGATGTCGATGCACATTGCGGAAGGTCGACATTTCCCGCTCATGCTCTACAACTCGGGCTATATCGGCACCTTCGAGGTATATCTCGGGGCCTTGCTCTACAAGCTGCTGCCGCATTCGCTCTTCCCTTCGCTGCTGGGATTCGCGCTGGTTTCCTTTGCGGCCTTGCCCTTCTTCTATTGGTGGTTGCGCGAAATGGCGGGCATGCGCGCAGCCCGTTGGGGGTTGTTGCTGATCGCGGTGGGGCCGCCGGAGTTCTTTTATCGCAACACCTACATCGGCTATCCCACCGTGCTGTTGACGGGCGTGGCGGCGTGCTGGTTGACGATGCGTTGCCTGCGCCAGATCCGCGAAAGGGAGTCGGCGAATGGCACGGTCTTCGCGTTGGGGCTGGTTGCGGGTCTGGGCTGGTGGACGAATAGTTTAGTGGTGGCGTATCTGGCTCCGTGCCTAGTGCTGTTGCTGCTGGTGATTCCTGTTCAAAATTGGGTGCGCTTCGGATTGCTTGGTGCTGCGGGGGTACTGATCGGGGCCAGCCCTTGGATCTACTTTTCGCTGATGCAGCCCGAAGCCACACAATTTATTGCCGACGCAACCGGAGGAGACCTAAAGAGTGTTGTAAGCAGGTTTCAGTTGGCCTTGGCTTATATATTTACGCTGCTCGGCTGGAATAGCGCACTACCGCGCGTCATGCAGCTTGCGACCGGGCTAAGCTGGTTGACGCTGGTAGCCCTTGCAGTGGCGCGCTTGTACTTTACGGATCGAGGACGCGATCAGCGGGCGCGGGATTGGTTAATCTTGATGTTGCCCGCAGGTATCCTGCTGACGACGCTCCTGATTTGTATGGTATCGAGCCGATTTGGCCATGTTCCCGCTGTACGCTACCTGTTGCCAACCTACACCGCGCTTGTCGCGCTGGCAGCCGTCGGCGTCGCCCGCGCGGGTATCCCGGGAGGAACATTCGCACGTGTTGCCTCACTCGTTGCGGTTGCCTTAATCCTTATCGCCGATGTACTTCAAGTCCCAAGCATTTGGCATCCTGAGCGGACTGGGCGAGCGGTGGATATCGCGCATCGTGTTGAAAAGCTGGCCGCATTCACGCGTGAACACAAAATCCCCGCCTACTACGGACATTTTATGAAGGCGTGGTATAGCTTTCCCTCCAGGGAGGTGATCCGGATCACTAGTTTCCCCAGCTACTTTGATCGTTATCGGCCCTATCGAGAGGCGGCCATTCTTAACACGCGTGTGGGGGTAATCAACAATTACGAGTTTGTCTATCAGTTTTTGCGCATGACGCAAGGACAGTCACGGGCAATGCAAGTCCATCCACGGGTTCATGTGCATTGGGATTTTGAACGCGTCAACCAACCCTTCGCATACGTTCCGGAAGATCGGTGGACGGTTTGGTCGGAAGATGGAGAGATGATTCCCGCCATACAGGATGGCAATCTGGATACCCCCGTCTCTCGCGATATCGTCTGGTCGCGAAAGCCGGCCACCAAGATTGCCCGCATCCGCGTTCAGTTGCACGAGCCGACAATCGTTACCGGCTTGCAGGCGTGGGGGCCGTCCGGGACGTGGACCGCGATTTCGGATATCGAGCTGAACGTGGATAGCCAGCCCGTCGTGCCCTTCGAGTCATTCAATTACGGCTGGTTTTGGTCCGGCCCGTTCCCGTTTCCGGCGGGCTTCCTCGCCCACTTTGAGGCGCGATTCGACCCTGTACGAACGGACGAGATCTGGATCACCGTTCCCTTTTCGGAAGATCAGGAGCGTCCGCTCCTGACCTCACTACGTCTGTTGACCGAGCCTGAGCAGGGCGACGATGTGGGACCTCAAACGTGGGCGGAGGTGGAGCGATCCGCCGATGACCTGATAGCGTGGCTGGCTGAACAGGAGCCGGGTATGATCTATGCGCCCCGCTGGATCAGCGAGCGGATCCGGCGCGAATTGCCGGATCATCGTTCCGTTGTTCCGCAGGACTACTACGAGCAATACATGGGGCTGGACCGCTATCCCGCCTTTCCGGTGGTTGGGATGGAGGCACTCGACCGCTCTTATCTGGTCTTGCCGCATATTGCTGTTCCGTCTTCGCTCAACGCGCTGGCACTACGCGGCTGGCGGGCGGAAGAACTTAAGCAGCTCGAGCCGTGGGTTGTGCTGCGCGTGCAACCTGCGGCCGGTCAGGATTCATCCACACGCCTGTACTGGACGGAATATGGGGTATTTCTTGCGAATCCTGTCGAAAGCCCTGAGCCGTTAGAATGGGAGGGGATGAAGTTGGTGGACGAGCCCGTTTACTTTCGCCGCGGTGTCCAGCTCGAAGCGCTCTGGGCGAACCCCGCGGTCTGGCGAGCCGGTGAGCGAGTCGAGCTGACCTATCAGTGGCGCTGCGCCGCGCGTTTGGAGCCGACACGCTGGGCCGTGTTCGCGCATTTCAGATTTGAAGGAGAAACACAGTTTCAGGACGACCATGTCTGGCTCGCAGACATTGAGCCGACGGCCATCCGTTTGCAGACCGACGATACACTCTTTACGATAAAACGAACCGTGCGTGTTCCGGCCGATGCGCCAAGCGGTAGCTATGACATCCGTTTGGGACTCTATGATCGCAAATCAAGTAAGCGTCTGAAGCCCGACAAGCATCCACAAGTCGATGGACGCGCCCTCCGTATTCGCGACCGGCTGACCATCGAGACGCCGGACAGCGACGGCTCGTGATGGCAAAGTGTTGATCTAGCCGGATTCTGGTTTAACATGCGGCATGTATACGAAAGCCGCTCATCATCCACATGTCCATGCCACCCGCGGTGTCGGACGTATGCGCTTGGACATCGATTTTGATCAAGCCCCGTTGCTGTTGATCTGGGAGGTCACGCGTAGTTGTGAGCTGGCCTGCGTGCATTGCCGGGCCTCCGCCATTCATCAGCGGCATCCTGACGAGCTGACGTTGGCGCAAGGCAAAGACCTGATCGAGCAAGTCCACGCGATGGGGACACCCTTGGTCATTTTTACCGGCGGCGACCCCTTGCAGCGCGATGATCTGGAAGAGCTGATCCGGCATGCCAAGTCGGTTGGATTACGGGCCGGCACCATTCCTGCCACCACCTATCGGCTCACGCGGGAACGACTGGAATCGCTCAAAGCGGCTGGTGTCGATCAGTTAGCGCTCAGTATTGATGGCGAGAACGAAGCCAAACATGACGCCTTCCGGCAATTGCCCGGCTCTTTTGCGAAAGCAATGGAAGCTGCCCGCTGGGTGCGCGAGTTGGAAATTCCTTTGCAGGTAAATACCGTTTTCGGATCGTGGAACGCGGACGATTTCGACGCCTTGGCCGAATTGGTCGAGTCGCTGGGAATCGTGTTCTGGGAAGTCTTTTTTCTCGTGCCGACTGGGCGCGGGACCGAGTTACAAAGTTGCTCAGCGGAACAATTCGAAGCATTGTTTGCGAAGTTGGAAGCCATGTCGCGGCGCGTTCCCTTCATGATCAAGATCACGGAGGGACAACATTATCGGCGCTTCCTCGCCGAGCGGCAAAGTCAGCAGGGCGAGCGTGGAGCGCCGTCTTCAGCGCGCATGCCCAAGGTGGCGGTCAATGCCGGGCGCGGCTTCTGTTTCGTGGATCACGTCGGCGACGTGTATCCCAGCGGGTTCCTGCCGATGGCGTGCGGCAACGTCAAGGAGCAAGCGGTGGCCGACATTTATCGCACGCATGAAACGTTCCAGGCATTGCGTGATACCACCAAACTGGAAGGGAAGTGCGGTCGCTGTCGGTATCAGACTGTTTGTGGGGGCGGATCACGGGCCCGCTCCTACGCGTTGACCGGTCGCCTGCATGCGCCCGAACCATTTTGTGCATATGTGCCGGCTTAGAGGAGCGGGTCGGAGTCAACCTATTGTAGGCCGCCCTTACACGGGCGGCGTGATCGTTATCTCAACTTAGATGCTTTGCATTAAAGACACCCTGTGGGTGCAGATTAAGGCGAAAGATTATGGCGAAAGACAAGGAGGCGAAAGACGCTATTCCTTTATCGTTCGCCTTCATCTATTGCCCTAATCTTCTTTATGAACCCGCCGAATCGCCGTTTCTAGGGTGAATGGATTGTGTATGTGAGGAGGGCACCCGTCCCGGCTTGATTCCGCGACGACCTAGTGTACGTTGCCCACCATGAAATGGTTTTGGCAAAAGAATAAGAAGCAAAAATTGCAAAAGGCATACGAGCGAAAGATGCAGGAAGCGATGACGGCACAGCGCGCGGGTGACATTCAGAAGAACTCGCAGCTACAGGAAGAGGCGGAAGCGATTCTGGCGCAGATGCGTCAAGAACCGGATTGATTCACTCGACCGACCTTTCCTTTTGGGAAAGAGGGTACACAGAGTTCTGCTATTTCTTGTTGCCCCCGCCTATGTATTGATTGTTCATGGAGCTTGAGGGCCTTTTTTGAGTCGCGCCAGAAATCCGTGGATATTCAAGGATGCGGAAGCGCCGGACTCCCTGGGATCCAACGTGCGGGATATCAGTATGCGCCGTTC
>SLAD01000057.1 GCA_007126995.1 Kiritimatiellia bacterium
AAATTCAGGTCACCGTTGTCGATATTAACCAGCAGCGTATTGATGCCTGGAACGATCCCGCGTTTGAACGACTGCCGATCTATGAACCGGGACTCAAGGAACTTGTTGCTGAATCGCGCAAGAAAAACTTGTTTTTCAGCACTGATGTGGAGAGGGCTATCGATGAGGCCCAGATGATCTTCATCTCCGTGAACACGCCGACCAAGGATTACGGGGTGGGTGAGGGCATGGCCGCAAACCTGAAGTATGTCGAGGCGTGCGCCCGCACGATTGCCCGTGTGGCAAAAGATGACAAGATCGTGGTCGAAAAGTCGACGGTGCCAGTGCGCACCGCCGCGACGGTCAAATCTATTCTCGAGCACACGGGGAATCAGGTCCAGTTTCAAGTGCTTTCCAATCCCGAGTTCCTGGCGGAGGGAACAGCCGTAGAGGACCTGCTGCAAGCGGATCGTGTCTTGATCGGTGGCGAGGAAACGCCGGAGGGCCAGGCCGCCATCCAGGCGTTAGTCGACATTTACGCGCGCTGGTTGCCCCGCGATCGGATTCTGACCACGAATGTCTGGTCTTCGGAGTTGTCCAAACTCGCCGCCAACGCGTTTCTGGCCCAGCGCGTTTCCTCCATCAACGCCATGTCGGAACTCTGTGAAGCCACCCACGCCGATGTGCGTGAGGTCGCGCGCGCGAATGGCACGGACAGCCGCATCGGCGCCAAGCACTTGCAAGCCTCGGTAGGATTCGGGGGTTCCTGCTTCCAAAAAGACATCTTGAATCTGGTCTATATCGCGCGCCATTACGGCTTAACGGAGGTGGCGGAGTACTGGGAGCAGGTGATCCGGATGAACAAGCATCAACGCGACCGGTTCGCCCGCAAGATTTTGACGGCGCTCTTCAATAATGTGGCCGACAAGAAAATCGCGTTCTTGGGCTGGGCTTTTAAGAAAGACACCAATGACACGCGCGAGTCTTCCGCAATCTATGTCGCTGACTTCCTGATTCGGGAACGCGCGCAAATCCACGTTTTCGACCCGAAAGTGCCCGAGGAACAAATGACGGAGGATTTGAATAACTTGTCCACACGTAGCCCGGCGGAGAACGATGCGCACTTAACCGCCTGCGAGGATGCCTATGCGGCCTGCGAGGGCGCGCATGCCATCGCGGTGATGACGGAGTGGGATCAGTTCCGTGATTTAGACTGGCAGCGGATCTATCAGTCCATGACAAAGCCCCCGCTCGTTTTCGATGGTCGGAATCTGTTGGATCGCCAGACACTCGTTTCGCTCGGGTTCACCTACTGCGGCATTGGCACTTGAGGTGACATCACGTATGGGCAAGGCCCTCAAGTGGATTGGCATAGTATTGGTTGTTCTGATCGCGATTTCGCTGATCGTTAGGGAGCCGCTACTGGAGCGCGCCGTGGTGCGTACCTTGGAGCGGGAATTGGGCGGCCATGTAGAGATCGCGTCGGTTTCTCATCGACTCTTCCGTTCTACCCTGGTCTTGGATGATCTGGTCCTAGCCAATCCGCACGACTTTCCGACAGCGGTCGATATCGCTATCCGGGCGGTTGAGGTTGACTATCGCTTTTGGGGGTTGTGGCGTGATCCTGTGCCGCTAAGACGATTGAAGCTCGACGTCGAGCGGATCGTTATGCCGTTCGATGTGCAGGCCCTGATGCAGCTTCGCGGCACCACGGTCCGTGATGTCCGACGGCCGCGACCGACTGAAGTCGAACTCGGACCAGCGCCCCTGCATCATGACATGGCTGAACCGGAGGTGGAGACCGATCCAAACTGGGAGCGGCCGACACCATCCCCGCCGCGACAAGCGTCGCGCCGCTCGGTGCACATCGACTTGCTGGAGTTTCGACTCGGCGAAATCGTGATGGTGATGGACTATCCCGATGGCGAACACATTCCGATCGTCCTGAATCTGGAGCAAATCCTGCACGACGTCGACAATGCCGACCAATTGGCCCTTTCGATATCGCGCGCGTTACTGATGTATCAATAAGCGTTTAGGGATTGTGCCGCAGGTAGCGTTCCAGTGCGGCCGGGGTCAATACACCGTGTCCAAGGAACGGGTCGCGCCCCGCCTCCTCCTCTTCGGCTTCTACCGCCCGGATCAAGGCTGCCACGGCCTCGTCGGCCGTGGCCGCGGGGTGTTCCGCGCGATAGCGCCCCAAGGCATGCGCTGCATGCGCGCTGGCGATCGATGTGCCGGCATATGCGCCCGGCTCGCCACCATAACCAACGGGAAAACTGGCCTGTCCCGGCGCGGCGATGAGGATGTGGTCGCCGTAATTCGACATCGGCCAAGGTTGACCGTCGGGCAATGCGGCGCCGACCGCGACCACCCCGTCATAGGCAGCCGGATACATCGGGACACCCTGGCCGTCGTTGCCGGCGGCGGCGACGACGATTAGATCGTTTTCCTGGGCCGCCCCGATGGTGCTGGCCATGAACTCGCTGTTCACCGTTGATCCCCAGCTCATGTTCAGTACGCCGGCACCCTCGGACGCTGCATGCAAAATACTGCGCATCATCGCGAAATTCGATGTGACGCCGGCATCGTCAAAACTGCGAATGGCGAGCACCGGCATGCCATCACCATCCGCCGCCCCGTGGGGTACCACCGCGCCCGAGGCGATTAGCGCCATTTGAGTGCCGTGTCCCGCCGTATCTGTCGGATCGCGATCCGGTTGCAAGGCGTTATAGCCCCCCACCACAAAGCGCTCCAAACCCTCAATCAGCGTGATCCCGGAATCGAGAACGGCAATCGGCGATGCCCCGGACACGGGTGACCGCGCCATGCCGACTTCGGCTGCAAGTCGGCGATCACCGGACGGCAGGTCAGGGAGCCGATACACATAGTTGGGTTCGGACACCGCAACCAACGGGTTGCGGTTCAGCCGCTCGTTGAGCGCGAGAATGTTTGTGCCCGGCGGCAGCCGGATACGGTAAATGCCCAATTCCGGCAACCCTTCCACGATCGTGCCACCGATTTCATGGATCAACCGCCGCACGGCGTGCGGATTGCTGCCGGGCACAAAGCCGATGATGATTTCGTCCGCGATAAATTCGAGACCGCTCCCGTCACCCGCACGGGCCACCCGGAACTGATCCTGCTCCGCAAAAATTGTCTCCGCGGCTTCGGATTGACCGGGGCGAAACAGACGAATGCCGGCAAGCCGCGACATGCGCCCCAACGGCCCCTCCAACACATCCCAGATCAGCACGTAGGCATAGTCGCTCAGCAGATCGGTGAGCGTGGCTTCGAGATTGGCAGCCGTCACCCGGGCGTTGATGCGATCACTGATGGTGGGGTCCATTTCCACCTCAACGCCCAAATGGGCAAATCGCTCCATCAAATCCAGCAGCTCCAGATTCCGGGCCTGCAACCAGATCCGGTCATCCTCCAGACGCATCTCGAAAGCGGTGGCTGAAAGGGCCGACAGGGCCACCAGGAAGGCAACGAGGGCCGCGCGTAGCGAGGCCAACCGGCTGGGTTTAGCAATGGATGTGCGCATGCACATCATACCCCCCGAGCTTGCTACGCCCGTCGAGGAAATCGAGCTCGATAAGAAAGTCCACCGCATGGACGATTCCGCCCAGCCGCTCCACCAGTTGCACCGTGGCCGCCGCCGTGCCACCGGTAGCCAGCAAGTCATCAACGATGAGGACGCGCTCACCTTCATCGATGGCATCTGCGTGTACGGCAATCGTGGCCTCGCCATACTCTAGTTCGTAGGATGCCTCGATCGTTTCATACGGCAACTTACCAGCCTTGCGGACCGGGACGAATCCAGCGTGAAGGGCTTGGGCTACACCCACGCCGAAAATGAAACCGCGCGCCTCGACCGCAGCCACTTTGTCGATCGTCTGTCCCCGATGGCGCTCTGCCATCAGATCGATCGATTCTTGCAGTAGCTCCGGATCGGCCAGGATGGGCGTGATGTCTTTGAAAAGGATGCCCTCTTTCGGGAAATCGGGCACGTCACGCAACGCGGAAGATAGTCGACCGACATTCATACAGAACCTTTCTAAGTTTTAACGAGTTGCTCGTCCGCTGTCATCATTTCCCGCAATTTTAGTAATGCGGCGTTCTGTATTTGTCGCACGCGTTCACGGGTGATGTCGAATCGTTTCCCAACGCTCTCCAAGGTTTCGGCCCGTGCGCCTTGCAATCCATAACGATATTTCAAGATGGCCTGCTCGCGCGGGTCCAACCGACTCAACATCTCTTCCGCTTCTTCCTTCAGTTGGCGATCGTTGATGTCGTCAAATGGACTGCGTACACGGGTGTCGCCGACGATTTCGGCAAATTCGGCGCCATCGTCCTCGCCGATGGGGGCGTCCAGGGAGGTCGGACGCATGGCCACCGTCTTCCAGTGCGCGATCACTGCGGCCTTGACATCCAGCGCCTCGCCCAACTCCTCGTCGGTGGGCTCGCGACCCAGTTTCTCGGTCAATTTATGCTGCATGCGCCGCATGCGAGCGATTTTATCCACTAGGTGGGCAGGTAACCGGATGGTCTTGCTCTGATTCGCCAGCGCTCGCTTGATGGCTTGCTTGATCCACCACGCTGCGTAGGTGCTGAGCTTGCCGCCCTTTTTCGGATCAAAGCGCTCCACGGCCTTCATCAGCCCAATATTGCCTTCTGAAATGAGATCCAGCAAGGGCAGGCCATAGCGAGAGTAGTCCTGCGCGATCTTGACGACTAGACGCAGGTTGGCACGGATCATGAGCTGCTTGGCCTCTTCGTCGCCACGCTTGATCTTCTTGGCCAGACGTACCTCATCCTCGGGCGTCAACAGATCAGTCTCGCCGATTTCCCGCAAATAAATGCGAATTGTTTTGTCTTGCTGCTGCATCATTTCATCCCGCCTCTCTTCCTTAACGGAGTCGAAGCGTCCTCGCTTTCCTGACAGGCAATCGGTTGGATTTACGCCGACTTTTCAAGCCTTTTACCCTACTTTTCAGTTAGACGTTTTTGGCCAACGGTTGTTCGTTCTTTTCGGCAAAATTCGGTCTGACTAAACACAGATGTCGCCGTTTCTTGACATTTTAGGGCGCTGCGATACGTTGCCCCCTCAACTGGATTAAATTTTGGGAGATGTCAGAGGGGTGTTGCTTCATAATGTACCGTTTTAAGAATCACGTTTGCCATTTTGGGGCTCTGGGATTGCTGCTCGTGGTGGCGGGATGCGCCGAGCCTGAAGTGCCCAAGCGACACTATCAGGAATTCATTATTGAAGCGCCTCCGCCCGTGGATCAC
>SLAD01000085.1 GCA_007126995.1 Kiritimatiellia bacterium
CTTGGGCACGCCAGCGATAACTACGCGCGGCATGAAAGAGGACGATATGAAGACCGTGGCCGGCTTGATTCAGCAGGTGCTGAAGAAGCCGGACGACCAGAAGTCCTTGCAGCGCGTGCGCGACGAGGTGATCGCCTTCACCGCCCAGTTCCCGGTGCCGTGATGGCGGACGCGCGTCATCGGTTGCTCACGATTGTGGAGGGGGTCGACGCCCATGTGCGCCACCTCAAGGAGGAGGGCGTGCGGGAGTTGCCGGTGGCGCCGCCGACATTGGCGGCGTTGTCGGAAGCTAAGGGCGATGACCATTCGGCTATGAAGCGCGCCTCAAAAGCGGCGCCACCAACGCCGGAGACGCCGATTGCGTTTTCCCTGAAACCGACGTCGCCGACGAGCACGACGCTCAAGTCGATCGCGGATCGTGTAGCAGCGTGTCGCCTGTGCGGCCTGTCTGCCACGCGCACGAACACTGTGCCCGGGCAGGGGCATGAATCACCGGAAATCATGTTTGTGGGGGAGGGCCCGGGCGCCGATGAGGATGCGCAGGGCCTGGCCTTTGTCGGGCGGGCCGGCAAACTGCTGACGCAGATGATCGAGGCGATGGGTTATCAGCGGGAGGAGGTATGGATCGGCAATATTGTGAAATGTCGTCCACCCAATAACCGCAAGCCGACCATGGATGAAATGAACGCCTGTTTGCCCTATCTCAAGGAACAAATCGCCTTCTTGAAGCCGAAGGTGATCGTTTGTCTCGGTGCCACGGCGGTGCAAGGGCTCCTCAACGACATGACGATGATCACCAAGCTACGGGGACAGTGGCGCACGTTCGAGGGCATCGACACCATGCCGACCTTCCATCCCGCCTATTTGCTGCGTAACCCGCCCGCCAAGCGCGAGGTCTGGACCGACCTCAAGGCTGTGCTGGAGAAACTAGGCCGCCCCGTGCCGGAGTCGGCGAAGAAGCGAAAGGGATAGTATTGGCGCGGCAAGCTGGATGAGCCGGGACTTTGGTGCTGACCTGCTCGGATCATGTTCCTGCGCTTGCTCCAGCGGCCAATGCTTCATGGGATAGGTGAGGCGAAGGCACAAGTGCAGGGTGAATCGAGTTATGAGGCAGCTTCTCCCGCCGAGCCAGAACGACAAGGCAAGTTAATCGTTATTGATGTTGACCCGCATGGTCGACTGCTTCAGCACTTCTTGATCGATATCGGGCGCATCGATCAGGCCGCCTTTTGCGGATTGCAGCAGCTTTTCGACCGCCTCTTTTGCTGCGGCCGCATCGCCGCTTGCCATGCGCAGCACCGGCACCGAATCCGGCAACGCCAATTGTGCGCGCAAGTGACCCACCTGATCGGGTAAATTGAACGCCTTCTTGCAGTTCGGGCAGCGCCCTTTCTTGCCCACGTCGCTGTCACGCACCCAAAGCTTTTGCCCGCATACTGGACAGCTCATCTTGAAGTCGGATTCGCCTTGCTCGCGCACAATCATCACGGCAAGCGGTGCGCCGGAATCGGTCGGCAGGCGGCGATAAATGGCTTTGACTTTATCCAGCGAAATAACGTCCAGGAAACGCACCAACAAAAGCATGATGCCCGCTTGATTGGTGGCCTCATCCCAGCCTGCATTCAGTCGCGGATCCCCAGACAACACATCCACGACCACTTGTTGACCACCAATGGTGGCGTGTGGCTGTCCCCCCGTAAGCGCCTTGGCAAACTGTTCACCCATCTCTTGATGAATGCTCAGTGCCAAAGCATGAACTGAATTGTTCGTTTGTGCTGCCATGCTCGAAGTCTGATCCGTTCCACGCCCGAATTCAAGCACGAATTAGCGGACTTTCTTTTCTTCGTGCCGTTTTTTGACAATTTGTTCAGCCAGTGCAAACGGTACGGCTTCGTAATGCTCAAAATGCATGCTGAAGGAAGCGCGCCCCTGCGTCAACGTGCGCAACGTGTTGGAATACCCGAACATTTCACTAAGGGGTACCATGCCACGCACCAGTTTATTGCCCTTGACGGTTTCCATCGACTCAATACGGCCTCGGCGCTGACATACGGAACTGGAAACCGGCCCCATAAAGTCCTCCGGCGTAACGGCTTCGACCGACATCACCGGTTCCAGCAACTGCGGGTTGGTCTTCATAAACAGTTCCTTGAAACCAGCGCGACCGGCTTCCTGGAAGGCGAAATCGCTGGAATCCACGTCGTGGTAGGAACCGTCGATCAGCTCCACGCGCATATCCACGACCGGATATCCCGCGTAGGGGCCCGAGGTCATGGCCTTGATGACGCCCTTTTCGACCGACGGAATGTACTCGGACGGAATGCGGCCACCGACGATCTTGTTGACAAATTCGAAGCCGGAACCCGGATCGAGCGGCTCGAGCACGAGCACCACGTGACCGTACTGGCCGCGACCGCCCGACTGCTTAACGTGCTTGTACGCGCCCTCGATACGACGGGTGCCGGTCTCGCGGTAGGCCACTTCCGGCCGACCGACATCGGCTACCACGTTGAACTCGCGCTTGATGCGGTCCACGATGATCTCCAAGTGCAGCTCGCCCATACCGGAAATGATCGTCTCGCTGGTCTCGTGATCGTAGGAAACCACAAAGGTGGGATCCTCATCGGCTAGACGCATGAGGGCTTCACCGAGCTTCTCGTTATCCGATTGCGTCTGTGGCTGAATGCTAATCGAGATGACGGGGGCAGGAAATTCGATCGCCTCCAGATGGATCGGGTGATCCTTGTCGCAAATCGTGTCACCGGTTTTGGTGTCGCCCAGGCCCACCACGGCCACGATGTCGCCCGCATGTGCCTCGTCCAATCCCTCCTGGCGATTGGCGTGCATACGCAAGATGCGGCCTACGCGCTGATTCTTGTCGCGCGTGCTGTTCAAGACCGCGGACCCGGATTTCAGGGTGCCGGAGTAGATACGGATGTAGGTCAGCTTGCCCATGTGTTTGTCCGCCATGATCTTGAAGGCCAAAGCCGAGAAGGGTTCGTCATCTTGAGGCTCACGACGGGTATCGCCGGATTCGTCCGTTGCGCAAATGATGGGAGGAATCTCATTGGGGGCGGGCAGCAGGTTCACGACTCCGTCCAACACCCGCTGAATACCTTTATTCTTGAAGGCGGACCCGCAGTAGACCGGCACCACGCGCCGCGAAATGGTCGCCTCGCGCAGGATTTTGAGCAGTTCGTCCTGGGTAAGCTCGGTGCCTTCGAGGAACTTCTCCAGCAGGTCGTCATCCTGTTCGGCACATTTTTCGACCAGGTTCGCGCGCCACTTGTTGGCCTCTTCGAGCAACTCTTCGGGAATATCTTCCTCATGGAAGTACTGGCCAAAGGAGGTCTCGTCATACATGACGGCTTTCATCTGAATCAAATCGATGATGCCGGCGAAGTTCTCTTCCTGCCCGATCGGAATCACGACCGGCACGGCGTTCGCCTGGAATTCTTCCTGAATTTCGCGCACCACCGTAAAGAAATCGGCGCCCACACGGTCCATCTTGTTTACGAAAGCGATCTTGGGCACACTGTATTTTTCGCTCTGGTGCCAGACCTTTTCCGATTGTGGCTGTACACCGGCGACGGCACAGAACAGGGCGATGGCGCCGTCCAGCACGCGCAAGCTACGCTCGACCTCGACGGTGAAGTCCACGTGGCCGGGGGTGTCGATCAACGAAATCGAGTGACCGCGCCATTCCGTGCTGGTGGCGGCGGAGGTAATGGTGATGCCGCGCTCGCGCTCCTGCTCCATCCAGTCCATGGTGGCGCCACCATCGTGCACTTCACCCATCTTGTGGGTCTTGCCGGAATAGAACAGAATCCGCTCACTAACGGTAGTTTTGCCCGCGTCAATATGAGCCATAATGCCGATATTGCGGATGTTTGATATGGGAAAATGTCTTGCCATAATAACCTGCCTTTAACGTAATGAGAGCTGCAAACGACGCAACCCAACCCTTCCAACTGTTTGGGAAAGTCGCGGAATATGCCCACAACCGCTCCTATATGCAAGGTTAAAGTAGCGTCTTTCTGCGTTTGGGGAGGGCTCGGCTTGCGGTTGACGGCTCGCCCCTTTTTACGGCTTACTACTGATCCTGGCTGGTCCGTAACAGGCGGTTGACCCGCGACCAGGCTGTGGAAAGATAAGCGCATGAGCAAAAGACAAACCGCAATGGCCTCGATCCCAATGCAGCGGGTCGGGCCCGTCAAATTGATCGGCCCGGAAGTCGAGGGTGAATTCGAGCTTCCGTTGGCCACCTATGAGTCCCCGTTGTGGCCCTCCACCGATCGGGGCGCCCGCGTATCTGTGGCCGCCGGTGGCCTGCGCGCCGTGGTGGTGGATGAACGGATGACGCGCTCGGTGCTGTTGACCGCGCCGGACGCCGTTGCCGCGGCAGCGGCAACCCGGGATCTGCAGGGGCGGCTCGATGAGCTGCAGGCGGCGGTGGCGCAAACCAGCCGTTTCGCGAAGTTGATCGATCTGCACACGCAAGTCGTTGGCAACCTATGCTTTATCCGGTTCGAACTCACCACCGGCGATGCGGCCGGTCATAATATGGTCACCGCCGCCGCCGATCAGTTGATCCAGTGGATTTGCGCCCAGTATCCCGACCTGTCATACGGCTCCATTTCGGGCAACTATTGTACGGACAAGAAGCCGTCGGCGGTGAACGGTATTCTGGGGCGCGGCAAATATGTGGTGGTCGAGGGCGTGATCCCTGAGCGACTCGTGACCCGCTACTTGAAGAGTACGCCCGCCAAAATCGTGGACCTGAACTGGAAGAAAAACTGGATCGGCACCTCGCTGGCGGGCGGCATCCGCTCGGCCAACGCCCATTTCGCCAATATGTTGCTGGCGTTCTATTTGGCCACCGGCCAGGACGCCGCCAACATTATCGAAGGCTCGCAAGGCTTCACCCACGCGGAAGTGCGCGATGCGGATCTCTATTTTAGCGTGACGTTGCCCAATGTGATTGTGGGATCGGTCGGAAACGGCAAAGACCTCGATTTTGTGCAGGACAACTTGCAGGCGCTCGGTTGTCTGGAGGAGCGGGAGCCGGGGGCGAATGCGCGTCGCTTGGCCGTTCTCGCGGCGGCCGCAGTCTGGTGCGGTGAACTTTCCCTGTTGGCCGCCCAAACCAATCCCGGCGAATTGATGCAGGCCCATTTGAAGTGGGAACGAGAATGAGCGA
>SLAD01000406.1 GCA_007126995.1 Kiritimatiellia bacterium
CGTCGACCGTGTCGGGATTCCAGACGTCACCGTAAAATTCGATCCGCAGATTGACACCCGTTGGGGGTGCGCTGGTGTCGGTACAGTGAATCCGCAGGTGCTCCGATTCCAACACCAGTCCAGCCCCATGCGCACGCACCGCCTGAAACGGCTGCGCAGCCGGGCGTGTCAATGCGACAAAACTCGGACGATTCTCGAAGTGAAGATCCGGCGCATATTCAATCCGCACCAGCCCGTCGGCCAACAGGCTGAAACGATAGTTTCCCTGTTGAACCGAATGCGTAAAGTGACTGGTCGGAAATGGCTGCGAAGATATGTGCATACGCTGATCATCACGAATCCCCAGACCGGTCGCAAGCACGTTTGCTGAAGGTCAGACACCATGCTATCGCTTTTCAGCCAGATAGGATTACTGGCGTGATGGGCTTACTCAAGGAACGAACGGGTTCCACGCCTCAGTTGTGGCCTGCACCCGCTGCACGCTGCCGTCGACAAACAGCACATTCGATGCGTCGTCATGCCGCCCACCTCTACGTAGTTCGTGGTCCGGGCTGACGTACGACGATATGTTATTGGCATGAACATTCCAATTCCATGCCCATTCATCCGCCAGCAGCACGCGACGCGAATGATCCGCGATTCGGGAAAGCGTGACAAAATCCTCCGTTGTCGGAGCCGCTCCTTCTACCAGCCGGATATTCATTCCGTAACCCAACTGATTCCAGTGGGTCGGGTTTGGGTCATCCCAAACCCGCCGATACGTTGGACAGAAGAATATGTCCGGGAGGTCTAACGGCTGGATAGATTGATTGGGATCGCTGGAATCTAGACCTTTCAGGTACAATCCCAGTCGCGCAAACCAGACCCGACCGTGCATACCAAATCCTTCCATGTCGCGAACAGGTGGTAGCCTGCCCCCATATTCGGTGGACATGGAAATCATGGCGCTACCCAACTGCCGAAGATTACTGGCGCAGTGAGCCGCGCGGGCCCGTTCCATAGAGCGCGCCACGAATGGAGCCACAAGCGCAACAAGGATGGCTACGATGGCCATCACGACAAGCAATTCGACAAGCGTAAAGCCTGCTGTCTTCTTCATTTCTTGATCGTACCATGAAAACAGTTTCTGCAATTCCGGCATATGCTTATCGGTTAAATTAGCGACAAAGTGTGATGCCCCCCGGGGGGCCGCAGGGCTGAACCTGACCCCACGTGAGCCCACGGACCCTGAACCCGATTAATGAGGCTTAAGCGGATTGCGACACTGTAATCCCGGGAATCGCGCGAAGTCAGCGTCGTTGGAGTAGATTGTCGCGCGATGCCGCATGGCGTACACGGCCAGCGAAGCATCAGAGGTCAGGATACCGCTTCCCCCACATTGTTCCAAAAGTTGAAAGACTCGTTCCGCGTGATCGGTCTCCGGGAGCAAAACGGTGACCAAGGGCGACTTGAACCAAGTTGTGACTACATTCACGGCCTCTTGGAGGGATACAGCGGCACTTTGTAGTCTTGGGTTGGTCGCAATGCGAACAAAGCCCAATGGGATTTCATGTGGCAACCCAATGGATTCCGTGCCATTCAGGGCACTCTCCCACCACTGACGCGCCTTTTCATGTTGGGGCATCACTGCATTGTATGCGTACAACAATAGATTGATGTCCGGCAGGATCATCGTACGAGTTCTAGCAGGGTTTCCTCATCATCCCAGGCTTCCGCCAGTCCATTCATGCTGGTTTTCGAAAATTCCCGAGGAAAAGGTTGAGTGAAAAGAGGAGTAACCCTTATGGGTTTCCCCCCCTTTGCACTGATGCCGCGACGAATGGCGTCGTTCAGCGTTTCTTTGAAAGACTTCCCGGTTTTGCGAACTCGTTCACGCAAAAGGTGCTCGGTGTCAGCGTCCAGTGTTACCGTGGTTCTCATATGGTAATCATAACAGCAGATAAGATGCTGTCAAGATGTCCACTCGAGGGCCAAGTTCACACCCAACCGGACCGGCAGCGGGATGCGGGCGAGGCCGTTGTCATACATCTCTACTTTAACGGGCTCGCCATCGGCTTGGGCTGAAACAGGGGCACGGTCCACATAAAGCGCAAACACCCCGCCTTCCCGCAACTCGATTTCCAGCTTGTCCGGCGTTACCCACACCTGCCGCAGGATCGCGGCCGATCCGTTTAGCTTGTCGGCCAGACCGAACAGCGCGACGCCGCGCTGGATGGGCGCAACGGTGACGAGCTCCCAGCCTAGCGGCGACAACGTGATGTCGTGCGGCTCATCCGCAGCGGTGATGATGAGTTTCCCGCTTTGATGGTGGTAACAGGCAAACCGATCACCATCCAAGTCCCGCACGTCCCCTGCCCTGCACTGACCGGATACGGGTTGACCACCATCGGCGTCCCAGTGGCAATTGAAGAGTCCCAGCACACCGATGGATGCGTTGCGGTTTTGTATTTTGAAGAGATGAGGCTGCGTGTAGGCGTCAACAAACAAGCAATCCTGCGTAGGTTGCGCGGGCTGGGCACAGCGCAGGACGCGGCCATCGGAGGTGATCATTTTGCGCAGTAGTTCAAAGTCCTGCTCGCCGGGTTTGTCGCTAATGTAAATCGGGCCGCCTGAAATGGCGCGCGCGGCGGCATGAAAGCCGGCTTCCGGGCGGCTGGTTTGGAACATGTCCCAGTCCGGCAGACAAAACGAACGCATGAAGACGTTGTTGAGCGCGTTGGCGAATACGTGCAGTCCCTGGGTTTCGGGCCGACGCGGGTAATAGTCTTCGGAGTTGCGCATGACGTTGCCGGACTCCAGATGGAAAAGCACGTCGCCCGTTTGGCTCAAACAATGCAGCGTTTCCCCGCGGAAGTGATGGGCCGCGGCGCTTTGCAACGCTTCTTGATAACGGCGCATGGTTGGCGTGGGCGGCGTGGTGTCTTCGTTGAGAAAGTGGTCGAGGCTGCCTTGGTTGTCGACTTTGACGAAGTCCACCCCTGCGGCGCGCAAGGCCCGATAGTAGTCATGATAGAAGCGGGCACTGTCGTCCGGGTGGATCAAGACGCGACGCGCGGGCTCATCCTGCGGGCGATTGTGCGCGGTTTGGGTGACATCAAAGTAGCGGTAATCGCGCATGGCCGGGCTGTCGGGATCCACGCCGTACCAATACCCTTCCAAGGCGTGCCAGATACCAAACATTGTGATGCCGTATTCGTCTTTTGCGCGCTGGATCAATTCGGCTAATCCGTTCGGGAATTTTTCCGGGTGTGCGTCAACACCTTGCAACATGCGACCGTCTGTGTCCTGCCAGCCGTCGTCGAGTATCAGGAAACGCGGAGGCACCCCGCCGGCGCGCGCCTTTTCCAGTCCGTCCAATACGCCGTCCACGGACACTTCCTGATAAAACGCGTCCCAGGTACACCAGCCAAACCAATCGACCCACGAGGGCATTTCCTTATGAGTGCGTGTGCGGAAGGTGCGGAGTTGTTGCGAAATGACTTCAATCGAAATTTCCACGAGGTCGAACGGGTCGTCGCCTTCCGCACTAAAGAGCAACGTGGCGGGGCCAGCAGCAGCGGCGCGGTCCCAAGCCATGGTGCGCAGTTCGATGCCGTCGGGCGTACCGCCCAACCAGGCGCGTTGCCCGGCGTGCACCAGCGGGATGAGTACGCCGTAGCCACCCGTTTCCTTTTCCCAAAGCAGCATCATGGTTTCGTCCGGCACGACCGATGCGTTTTGGCCGAAATGTGGCGCAAGACTCCACGGGTTGATGCGCGCGATGGCGAGATGGCGTTGCTGCCCCGCGATGGGCCCCAACAGAACCGGAATATCCGTGGCGGGCTGGTCAAAGGTGAAGAAGGTCGCGTCACGAATTCCGTCACACGGAACGGTTTCGAGGCGGACATTTGCAGGTGATGGGAACGGGATGGATTTTGACATTTCTCTCTGCTCCTTTGAGGGTTGTTTTTCGTTCTCATCCTAATCTTAATCTTAATCCTAATCGTAATCCCCGATTATGATTACGAGTACGATTAGGATTAGGATTTCGAGGGGACTTACCCGTGTTGAAATTATTCTGCCCTAAATCACTACCTCAACCCTGTGCTCCCCTTCGCGGACATCCGGCAGTTGGTTTCCCGCTAGCGGTTCTCCGTCGAATGTGATCTGCGTGACGCCGATGCAACGTCCGGCGGTGTTGTCGAGATGGACATCAAACGTGGCGCCGCGAAACCGGCGCATCACGCGAGCGCGCGGAATGCGACGGGTCAGGCAGGGATGGATGCGCAGTCCGTCGTATCCACGCCGCACACCCAAAATATATTCGACCAGCAGCAGGGTGAACCAAACACCGGTGCCGGTGTTCCAGGCATAGAGTGCTTCCCCGTAGTTGTAGGCGTCCGCGTAGAATTTATTGGAAAAGGCGAACGGCTCCATCTTGGAGCGGGTAATCGGATTGTCCGGGTTGTCGGGCGCGATTTTGCGGAAGGTGTCCCACGCCTTTTCCGGACGGCCGAGCAGACAATCGGCGACGGCCTTGAATCCAACGGCGTGATTATAGCTGCTGCCGTTTTCGATGTTGCCGGGCGGCACCGTGGAGGAACCTCCCACGCGCGGATCAAACCGGGTAAAAGGCGGCCAGACGGTGCGATATCCGATATCAAGTCCCAGCAGCTCCTCGAGACTATCCATACATTGCACGGCGCGGTCGGGCGGAGCGACTTGCCCGAGGATGGCCCATGACTGCGAGTTGATGAAGATTTTGCCTTCTTCCGACTGGTGCGAGCCGAGGGCATAACCGTCATCGCACAGCACCCGCTTGTACCATGCGCCGTCCCACGCATGTTCGTTGATGCGGCGCGCGAATTCGGCATGCTGCGTCCGGCAGGACGCGGCGTAATCCTTTTCGCCGATGCGTTCGGCCAGTTCGGCCACTTCCAGCAGGCCGTGGCACAGTTGCTGGGTGACCATGACGCTCTCGCGACCGCCGGTATCGCCGCGCGGCGAGAGTCCGTCGTTCCAGTCCCCCGCGCGCAAGTCGCACAGGCCGTGGACGCGGGTGTCCTGAAGGGTCCAGGCAAGCGCGCGGCGCAGGTGTTCCCACACGGTGGCCGGTTGCGGGTTGTCTAGCCAGGGCACTTCTTTCTGCAGGAAGGAAAAGTCGCCGGTTTGCTGGATATGCCACGGGATCGCCGCGAACAGCCAGACA
>SLAD01000092.1 GCA_007126995.1 Kiritimatiellia bacterium
CGATCAGCTTGACCATGAACGTCGTATCTTCCACATCCGTGGAGATATAGAGTTCCGCCTGTAAATTGCCGGTAATCTCCGTCGGTTCAGTGAACGGCTCTGAAACGAAGCGCAGGATGTCGGTGCGATTGGTCAGTTCTGGCACAAGCTGATTGACCGGACCGGATTCGTTCTCGAATCCGTACGAAAAATTACCGCCGACGGTCGGGACCGGATTGGTGGGATGATACGTGTAGGTGAGATAATCAGCCGCAGCAACCGGTGGATTCGTGGACAGCGTGCCATCGGCATGCAGGTACCAGGCGGTTGGAATCGCTGGTGGCGGCCAATGCGTTGCGAGTCGCCGGAAATTGCCTGCTGCGTTTTCGCGACGGGCATCGCCGAGCACGTAATAATCCAAGAAAGGCTGCTCGGTCCACTCCGTCCCATCGAGAATATCCAGAAAGGACGGTGTGGCGGGCCGGTCCACCGGTGCGGCGGCCCAAGGGAACGACAGGTCCGCAATTTCGCCCTGATGATTGCCACGATCCATACGCAGATAGCCGCGGTTCCCGGATGACATCGACGAGAACACTTCGAAGGTGGCATCCAGGAAGAAGTTGAACCAGCGGTCCGCATCGTGGATGAGTATGGTCTCGTTGCCCTTCACGCCCGCGGCCAGCGTGTCCAACCATTCCTGACGGGAGGAATAGTTGCCCAACGTGGGTTTAGGCCAGGTCGGCACCGTCATATTGCGGTGGCTTAACCAGTTATGTATCCAGCGGCGCACGCCGTTTTCAAAACTCCAGTGGGCGTACAAACTGGGCGCCGTGTTCGCGGGGGCGACCACTACGAGGTTGGGGTGGCCGGAGAGCCAGCCCATGTAGGCGGCCATACCGTGACCACTGCCGCCCCGCATGCCGACGCGACCGTTGCACCAGGCGTTCGTAGAAATGGCTTCAACCGTGTCATACGTATCGTTGATTTCATTGATGGAGAGGCGCGGCTCGAAATCCGCCCCCGGCTCGGAGTCGCCGTCGCCGCGCAGATCCTGCAACACGATCACATAGCCGTCGCTGCCATTGCGGTAGACGGGATTCTCGGGATCCGCGTAATCCACTACGATCTCGAAGTGGCGACTGCGATTCACGCCCGTCCAATGGTCATAGGCTGACCGCATCAGGAGCGCAGGGAAACTGGTGGTTTCGTGGCCAGAGGGCAGAAAGAAGTGAGTGGACAGTTTAGCGCCGTCCCGCATGGGCATCATTTCATGGCGATGCGACGCGCCGGGCGGAAGCAGCTCCAGCAGGTCATCTATGTCTTGTTGACTCCATTGCTGGGCAGCGGCTGGATGGATCAAAACCGCCAATGCAGACATCAGCATCAAAAGATTTCTCATATATTTCCGCATCTATCGTAACCTTTCAGGGCAACGCGCCCGACCACTCCTTCAGGGCCTGATACTTGGGCGCGGTAGCGGGATCCTGCGTGCGCCATTCCAGCAAACCCCAGTAACCGTGTCGGCCATACGTCCCGGTGGCGGTCCAGTGACAAAAGAGGTTTCCTCCGGTGACCTTGCTCCAATGCGAGAAGTACTGACGATACAGATCCCCCATACGCGGATCGCGATTGGCGTCGGCCAGCAGATCCACCAACTGCTGATTGTCGCCCGCTTCAGCCAATGCCGTGAGGTGTTGTCCGCCCTCGTAGGCAATCAATTCTAAACCGTATTCATCGGCCAACGCCTGATAGCGTTCCATCCAACGCTTGGCGCCTGCCAATGGCTGACCCGCTAAGTGCTCAAAGAGTTGATCCAACGACCAGTCCTGCACTTCATCTGCCGTCGGCTGTCCATCACGCCCCTGTACCGGCACGTTGAACGTAAGGTAGGGACCAATGGCCAGCGCATCCGCGCGCGACCCCAACTTATCGTGTCCGAGCTTGAGCCGCCCGATGTAATCGTTGGCCGCCTGCGTGGCCACAACGCGACGGTAGCGGGCGTGCTCGCCCTCGTATACTTCGTCCAGCAAGTCGAACAAACGCCTGGATTGCTCGGAGTAGTAGAGCCATCCGGCTTCCCAAGGTTGCTCGGCCAGGCCAGCTTCACTACCTCTACGCTGTGCCCAGCGCGTTTGCTCAAACATCGTGTTCCACACTTCGTTGGAAAACTCGTAATAGGCGATCAGGTGCGGCGCCAAGCGTTCGCGCACCATGCGTGCGAATTCGCGCATGTACTCGTCCGTGGCCAAGTGCGGGATGGCGAACCACGCATGGGAATCCGTGCGGTTGCATAAATCAATCATCCACTCCAAGGCGACGCCCGTGGTGTAGAATGTCCGCGTCGCCGATGTCGGCCGGTTCGACCACTCCGATTGGTCCGTGCGATTGATGCGCATCCAATCCATGAAGCGAATCGTATCCACCCCGCCCCAGCGCTCCAGAAAATCGGTCGCGTACGGATTGGCGTCGTAGCGGTCCTCGTAGCCGGGCCGTATGAAGCGCATATTGCGCGGATGATCCTTCGGATTCACTACGGTCAGTGTCAACTGCACATAAGGTGCGCCGTCCGCGCGCACATTCACGACTTGGCGCCCCGGCTCCGACTCCACCAATTCGGCCAACCCGCTCCATTCCCACTCGCCTTCGCCCTCGTAGAGAAAGACGTAATGGCCGGTGGGATAGTTCCCCTGCAAATCGGTCAGCATCACGGTCGTCGCCCGCTGCCCCGGCTGCAGTGAAGTGATATACCCATCCGCATCAAGGGCCAACGGCTCGCCGGTATCCCACACATCTTGATCCTCGGCTTGCGGAATCCAGGGACGCGCATATTTCTTCATATCGACGAACGGCAGATCGCGATTCCAATCCACGATGCTGTAGAAGTTCATACCCAAACGGGGCGATGCCGATGGTTGGGCCCGCTCCGCCGCGTACGCATCCGCGCACAGGAGAACAGCCAGCATACACATGACCCATGATCGTATTCCATTTTTCATCATCGAAAGCTATTCCTGCTCTTTTATCTACACGGACAAGAATGTCCGTGTTCCCATAGTCTGGACCAAGGACATTCCTGTCCTTGGCATTCACGCGCAAGAATGCCCGTGTACCCACTCTCCGGACCAAGGACATTCCTGTCCTTGGTATTCACGCGCAAGAATGCCCATGTTCCCTTTTCCCGGGGCAAGGACATTCCTGTCCTTGCTTCCTCATTCCAATTCTACACCGAGCCGATAAAACACGCGCTCTTCGTGAGGATGCAGTTCGTTGGTAAATACACCAGTAACTAAGCCGCCCTGCAGCAGCTCAAATCCACCCACGCCTTCAAGCAGGTTGGTGGACCAATAAACGCGGTACACCCGTCCGGACACCGCGTTCCACTGCAACACATTCCCGATCACGGCAGGCGACAGGTCTTCAATAACAAAGAACGATGCCGGATTGGTCGGATTGATGTCGGCGATATACGCTTCCAGCAAGGTGTTCACGTTGTTCGCAGCCAAGGCACTCGCGACCGCATTCGTCGGCCCGCCGAAATGCAGTTCCTCCCACCAATCCGGAATGCCGTCGCCGTCCGTATCCGGATCACCGACAACGTTTTCCAGCAGATTAGTGAAGACGACCTCCAGCACACCCAATACATACTTCCCTTCTTCGTCAGTGTTGGCCGGCCCGGGCAGCAGATCGATCTCAATATACCCGTTCGCGTCCGGCTCCAGCGGATCGGTATCCACGACAAGGGCTGTATTGTTGACCGGGTTGAGCCAATTGGTCACTACACCATCCGCGTGATGCACGCGATATTCCGTTTGCACGTTCGCCGTCGTGCCTTCCAAGGACGCAAACATCCGCAAGGCATACCGTAGATCGGTGTTCAACCCGCTGATGCGAATGCGCGATTCCGTTGCCGGCTCGCTGCCCGCTTCCGCGCCGTACACCTCAAAGGCGCGCACATTGAGACGCAGAATCTGGTTCGGCGGCGTATCGGCGCGATAGGAATGCACGTAGTAACCCACCGCCGTAATGTTGGTGAGCGTCAGGGCGCTATATGTTCCCGGCGTGTAGGTCAGGTCCGTTGTCGGATTATACGCTTCCCATCCAGCTACTTCGGAAACGGCGGCATCCACGGTGGTATAGGAGGTGCCGCTCACCGTATAGGTGTTTGACGAAACATAATACTGCGACCCCACCTTGACCAACCAGCGGAAGGTGTGGGATCCCGAGGGTCCGCCGGCGGCCGCCTCGAGGCGGAACCGCGTGATCTGCGCATCGGCCGTATCGAAGCCGCCGGCAAAATCCTCCTTCTTCCACACAAAAGCGCCATGCCCCACGATGTCCCCGGTTGCGCTGTCCCGTCTCAACTGGTGGGAAATAATGTTGGCACCTCCGTTATCATCCACGTGATTGTAGTTGATGGTGTTGTCGGGACCGCGCTTGACGTTGGCGTAGAATTTGCCGCCGCGTTTGCTGCGATTAAAGGCCGCGCCACTTGGACTACGGATCGTTGACTCATTCAGGGTATCACCCGCCAACTGCCAAACCATTTGCATGTTGGCGTCGCCGGTGATGTAATCCCCGCCCCACGCCATGACCAGGCTGCTCGGGTTACCGCCCGTCACCGTATCCCGACTGGCCGACGCGGGATAGTCCAGTCCGGCGTCGGGTGCTTCGGTCCCGCCCGCAATCATCGCCGCAAAGGGATCGATGATGGCAACCGTGATGTTGTTCTCAAATCCGTCCGTATCGATCAAGCCGGATACAGACCCCGCCACCGGATCGGTGATGTTGTTCCAAGTACCGCCGGACATATGTTCGGGCCGTCCGAAATCCACGCGCGCCCGCACCACTTCACCTGTCCCGCGCTCGACGATCACGACTTCCACCCGCGAGGTCAGCGCCGGAATGCCGGGATCGTCCGGTGTAATGATAATTTCGCCTTCATAGGTCCCGCCGGCCAACGGCGTATTCAACGTCAGACTGTGCTGAGCCTGACCGCCGTTACCCAATCCGCTGTAGGATGACGGGGAAACCGCCATCCATGTGGCCGATGTCGCAATGGTATAACTGACCGAGTCGTAGCCAATATTGGAAATCGTCAGCGTGCGCGGACTAAAGGACTGATCCGAGGTGCCCGCATACTCAAACAGTTCCGGTGAAGCGGACAGTTCCTGATGCAACCGCACGGTGCGGAATCCAACGTGTGTCGAGC
>SLAD01000095.1 GCA_007126995.1 Kiritimatiellia bacterium
ACCCCGCGCAAGGAGGAGGATCAGGTGATGATCCTGTCCGGGACCGAGCAGGGGGTCACGCTGGGCACCCCGATCGGCTTGCTGGTCAAAAACAAAGACCAGCGTCCGGGCGATTACAAAGAGATGAGCCAGATCCCGCGCCCGTCCCACGCCGATTATACCTACCAAATGAAGTATGGCGTGCGGGCGTCCAGTGGCGGCGGTCGCTCCAGCGCCCGCGAAACGATCGGGCGCGTGGCCGCCGGTGCGATTGCCGAGAAGTTCCTCAAAGAAATATTCGGGGTAGACATCGTGGCTTGGGTGAGCGCCGTCGGCGAGCTTGAGGCGTCCGATTTATCCAGCGAGCCACCCACTCGCGAGCAGATCGATGAAACCATCATCCGCTGTCCGGACGCGACCGTTGCGCCCCAAATGGAAGCGGCCATCACCGCGGCCCGTGAGGAAGGGGATTCGATGGGCGGCGTAGTGACGTGCGTCTGCCGGAATGTGCCTCCCGGTCTGGGCGAGCCGGTATTCGAGAAAATGGAGGCCTATTTGGCGCAGGCGATGATGTCCCTGCCCGCAACGAAAGGATTCGAGATCGGGTCCGGATTTACGGGCGCAAAGATGCGGGGATCGACGCATAATGACCCCTTTGTGCGCAAAGCACATGGCTTGGGCACGAGCACAAATTTCAGCGGTGGCATTCAGGGCGGTATCAGCAACGGGGAACCGATCGTTTTCCGGGTGGCCTTTAAGCCGCCCGCAACCATCAGTAAGGTGCAGCACACAAGCACTTTCGCCGGCGAGCCGGTCGATCTAGCGGCGGCTGGACGGCACGATCCCTGTGTGGTCAATCGCGCCATCCCAATCGTCGAAACCATGGCGGCGCTGGTGCTGGCCGATCTGGCTTTGCGACAGCGGGCGCGCCGTCCGGAGAGCCTGAGGACGAAATAGGCGCAATCGCTGTGTCACGCTTTTGCTTGATACCCGACAAACACGTCGTATGCTGTGCTTCGTTTCCCCCCGAGGTAATCTATGAAACTAGAAGTTGAAGGAAAAGTTGTGGAAGTGCCGCTGAAGCCGATTGGTATGGCGGTATTGGCCGTAGCCGTGGTGCTGAGCGTGCTGTCGATGTTCTATCAGATCGCGCCCGAACAGGAAGGGCTGGTGCTGCGCTTTGGCCGACATGTCAAAACGGCCCCTCCCGGTTTGCATTTTAAGCTGCCGCTGGGTATCGATCAGGTCATCAAGGTTCCCACACGCATTGTTGACGTGGAGGCGTTCGGCTATCGTGATCGGCCACGCGGACAAGGAACGGGCCCGCGCGAAGAAAACTCCATGCTGACCGGCGACCTCAATATCGTATTGGCGGGCTGGGACGTGCAATTCAGCCGTGAAGAACCACGCGATTTCGTTTTCAACGTGCAGGACCCGATTAATACGCTGCGCGATATCTCACAGTCAGTGATGCGCGAGGTGATGGGGGACCGTGCGAGCATTTTGATTCTCACCGTAGGTCGCTCCGAGATTCAGCAACGCGTGCGCGAGTTGATTCAGCGCCAATGTGATCAATTCGGGATGGGCATCCGAATCAACGAGGTCAACTTGCTGTTCGTTGATCCGCCCGCCGCTGTGATTGATGCGTTCAATGACCTGAACAAGGCCGAACAGGACGCCGTTCGCTTCTTCGAGGAGGCCTCGCGCGAGTATCAAGAACGCGTACCACGAGCCCGCGGCGAAGCCCAACGCATGATTCTGGAGGCGGAAGGTTTCCGTCAGCGTCGCGTCAACGTGGCGCGGGGTGAAGCGTCACGCTTCACCGATATGCTGACCGCCTATCGGCTGTCGCCGGAAGTGACCCGTACGCGCCTCTATCTGGAAGCACTGGAGCGACGCTTGCCCGCCCTCAAGGAGATTACGATTATCGATGAGGATGTCCCGTCCATGCTACCTCACTTAAACCTTCGTGAGACGGGAGGTGTGCGATGAATCAGTTCAGCCCCAACACGAAAGATACGATGCGCGCAGGTTCCATTACACTTCCCGTGATCATCTTGATCGCTGCACTGGGTTTTCTCGCCTACAACTCGCTCTACACGGTCACGGAATGGGAACAAGCCGTGGTGACGCAGTTCGGCGCCATTAAAGGCGATCCGATTACCGACGCCGGCTTGCATTTCAAGCTGCCGTTTATCCAGCAGGTGCATCGTTACGACCGTCGCCTGCTGCGCTGGGACGGACGTGAAACCACCACCATTACGCGGGATCGCAAAACCATCGTGATCGATGTCACCGCCCGGTGGCGGATCGACGATGCCCGGGTATTTCTAGAATCGATTGGTTCCCAAGACCTCGCCTCAACGCGCTTGAACGGGATCATCGAGGGCGCGGTGAAGGACGAGATCGCGAAGTATGATCTCTTCGAGGTGGTTCGTAGCAGTAACCGGATTCTGGAGCGGGAGGGGGACATGCCCGCCATGCTCGCGGATGACGAGGAGTTGCTGGAAGATCAAGATTTGGATCTGACCACCATGGGCGGGGAAATGCCGCCGTTGCCGGTTGATGCGGACGGTAGTTACACGGGCGGTCGCCCGGTCGTGATTGATGGCATCCTGCGCGAGGCGCGTTCCCGTTTGGAGCATATTGGCCTCGGGATCCACTTGGAAGACGTGCTGATTAAGCAGGTTAACTACAGCTCAGCCATTGAAGCCAATGTCTACGCGCAAATGAATGCCGAGTTGCAGAAGATCTCGGCGGGTTTCCGGTCCATCGGACGTCAGCGCGCCGAACAGCGTTTGGGCGAAATGGAGCGCGAACTGGCCTCCATTCAGAGTGCTGCGGTTGAAACATCCGAACGTATCCGCGGTGAAGCGGAAGCTGAAGCGATTCAAATCTATGCCGAAGCCTACAACGAAGACCCCGAATTCTTTGCGTTTCTGCGTACTCTGCAGGCTTATGAGGATATCCTGGGTCGGAATAGCTCGCTGATTATGGCGACGGACAGCCCAATATATAACTTGTTGCGGCGATTCGAGTAGATATGACAGAAGCGGCCGAAAGCGACACCTTGTCTTCCCGGATCGACGTCTGGAAGATGTTTGACCGGATTGCGCACCGTTATGACATCCTAAATCGCTTGCTGTCGTTCGGGCGGGATATGGCGTGGCGGAAAAAAATGATGCGCCATTTGCCGGATCGCAATGGCCTCAAGGTGTTGGATCTAGCAACCGGTACTGCGGATCAATTGATTGCATTGGCGCAAGATCAAAGAGTGGAACAAGGGCTGGGTATTGATCTGTCCGAAAAGATGCTCGATAAGGGGCGGGAAAAGATCGCCTGCCGAGGGCAAAGTCATCGGCTCACACTCGCATCGGGCGATGCCATGCGTTTACAAACCGAGTCGTTATCGATCGATGTGGCAACTATTTCGTTCGGCATCCGGAATGTGCTAACGCCCACCTTGGTGTTAGCGGAAATGTTTCGCGTGTTACGTCCGGGCGGTCGTGCGCTAATCCTCGAATTCTCTCTGCCCAGTCAACCCATGTTACAGCGATTCTATTTGTGCTATTTCCGCTACCTCTTGCCGCGGATTGGTGGACTCGTCTCAGGCGACACGACGGCGTATCCCTATTTGAATAGAACGGTGGAGTCCTTTCCGCACGGACACGCCTTTTGTCAGATGATGCGCGAAGTGGGATTCGAACGGGTTGAGGCACACCCTTTGACCTTCGGTATCGCCTCGATTTACCAAGGGGACAAGGCCAAGGATGCCGATGAGCAAGGTGCAGCATAGCGTTATCGAAGGCACCTTCGACGCTCGTCAGCTCGCCTTCTCCGTTAAGGCGCAAGCTGAGCGGGTCGTAAATAAAGGCGCAGACGTCTCGGATCAGTATCTATTCAGAGCGAGTGTTGGCATACCCGATCAACCTCCACTCGACTGGCTGAACTGCGTTGCGGATGAGATGCGATTCTATGGTTCCGCTCGCGGAAAAAAACAAGCAATCGAAATTGGTGGTATCGGCATTGCCTATGAGCATGTCTGGCATCAGCCAACCCCTTTTGCAACAATCTTTGAAGCGTTAAGGGCATCCTTGCAGTCGGCCTCGAAAGGACTGCGCTTTTATGGCGGATTTCGCTTTAGCCAGGTGGCGATGCCGGACGCGGATTGGCAAATCTTTGGTTTCAGCCGCTTCATCGTGCCTCGTTTAGAGATGATCCGGGCCGGGCGTGGCAACTTGTTCTCGCTCCACTTCACCGCTGCCGAGTATGCGGATGGGGACGTCGACGATTGGTGTGATCGTATCGCATCCATGTGCTTTTGGTGTGATGCCTGGTCTGATCAGTTTCCACCCCCGCTGTCTCGACAAGAGAACCCGGATTATTCTGGTTGGGAAGAAAACATTGAGGAATCGCTGAAAGCCTTCGCATCAGAACAGTTAGATAAAGTTGTGCTCGCCCGCAGAGCAGATTTCCTGTTCAGCGGTAATTTGGATCCCATCGTGCTCTTGCACCGCTTAAAATCTGCGACCCCGGATTGTTTTCACTTCTGCTACATGCCCAAGAAGGACATCGCCTTTGTCGGGGCCTCGCCTGAGCGACTCTATTATCGCGAGGATCGCCAAATTGAGACGGAAGCCGTGGCCGGAACACGGATGCGGGGAAAGACACCCGAACAGGACGCCCAATTGGGTGACGATATGTTGAACAGTGACAAGGATCGCCGCGAGCATGAGATTGTACGCGCAGGAATCCGAGAGCAATTGTCCCCGTTATGTGAAGTATTCGAAATGGATTCCTCACCGCGTCTGCAAAAGTTGGCGCGAGGGCAGCATCTCTATTCGCACATCACCGGCACCCTGCGCTCAGCGGTACAAGATGAAGATGTGTTGGCGGCGCTGCATCCCACAGCGGCGCTCGGCGGACAGCCGCGCGATACTGCCTTGGCACTGATTGAGAAGCTGGAAGCCTTCGATCGCGGATGGTACGCTGCGCCAGTTGGCTGGGTGGCAGAAGACGCTGCTGAGTTTGCGGTAGCGATCCGATCGGGCCTCGTGCAGCCGGATAAATTATCGTTGTTCTCCGGTGCCGGAATTGTGGCCGGGTCAACCGCCCATAACGAATGGGAAGAGATCGAACTGAAGATTCGCGATTTTATTAAAGTGCTGACCGCGTCATGAAGCTTGCAACCTCCAATGTGAATGCGAT
>SLAD01000203.1 GCA_007126995.1 Kiritimatiellia bacterium
ATGTTCTCGTCGTACGTCGGGCCGGGCCGCGCCCCGCCATCGAGATATAGCGGTGACTCGTAATGAATAAAGCCCAACGGCACAAACTCGGTGAAGCCGCCCGTGTCCTGTTGAATCGAGCGCAGCAGCGCAATATGGTGCGCCCAGTGCCGCGGCTCGTCGACGTGCCCGTACATGATCGTGGATGTGGTGGGCACACCTTCCTCGTGGGCGGCGCGGATGATGGAAACCCAGTCGTCCGCCGAAAGTTTGTCCTGCGTCAGCTTTTTGCGCACCTCCACATCGAGGATCTCGGCGGCGGTGCCCGGCATGGAGTCCAGTCCGTGCGCTTTCAGGTCGCGTATGAATTCCGCCGGCGTGCAGCGTGCCTTTTTCGCGCCAAACCAGATTTCGAAGGGCGAAAATGCGTGGATATGGATATCCGGCACCTCGGCCTTAATCGCCATCAAGATGTTGCGATAATGGTCAGCAGGGATTTTGGGGTGCAAGCCGCCCTGAATGCAGACCTCGGTCGCGCCGCGATCCCACGCCTCGCGGGCGCGCCGCGCGACTTCGTCCAAGGATAGCGATTCGGCCTCGGCGTCTTCAAAGCGTTTGCGGAAGTTGCAGAAACGGCAACCCATGTAGCAGATGTTGGTGAAATTGATGTTGCGCGTGATGACGAACGACACCTCATCGCCGACCCGGCTGGAACGGACCAAATCGGCCGCCCGCAGGACCGCTCGCAGCTCGGCGCCCTCCGTATAGAAGAGCTGCTCCCCTTCCGCGGTGGAGATTTCCTGATCCTGAAAAGGTTTTTCCAGAATGCGCGCGATCCGGGGATCAATTTGACTAAGGTCTTGCTCCCAGTAAGCTACTTGCGCCGCGTTCAGTTTGCGTAGTGGTGTGATCATCGCAATATCGTTATACCTGAATCAGATATACAATCGCAGCACGCCGATCGTGTCGAGCAATTTCCCAGATCCCGTTCCGCGCTTGACGTTTGTCATCACGAGCGCATACCCTTGACGATTGTTAACTAGGGGAAAAACTGATGAGTACACCGCAACTGCCTCCGTATGATCACACGCCTGCTCCTTATGAAGGGCCTTCCTTTGATGAAGTCATGGAGATGCGTAAACGCTATCTCACGCCCGCGCTGGTCACGTATTACAAGAATCCCATCATGCTGGTCGAAGGCTCGATGCAGTACCTGTTCGACGAGAAGGGCAGGCGCTTCGTCGATATGTTCGGCGGCATCGTTACAGTCAGTGTCGGACATAGTCATCCCCATGTGATGGAGGCCGCGCGCAAGCAGTTCGAGCGGCTGCAGCATACTACGACCATCTATTTGCATCCCGCTGTCGCCACCTATGGCAAAGAGTTAGCAGCCCGCATGCCGGGCGACTTGAGCGTCTGCTATTTCGTCAACTCGGGATCCGAAGCCAACGATTTGGCGATGACCATGGCGCGGGCGTACACCGGCAACTACGATTTGGTGGCGCTGCGCAATGCCTATCACGGCGGCATTTCGAGCACTATGGGGCTGACCTCGCATCACACGTGGAAATACAATGTGCCGCACTCGTTCGGCATTCAGCATGCCTTGATGCCGGACACGTATCGCGGGCCCTGGCTTGCCGATGACCCGGATGCGGACAAGAAGTATGCCGACGACGTGCTCGATATGATTCGCTTTGGCACCTCCGGCCAGGTGGCTGCTTTCATTGCGGAGTCGATTCAGGGCGTCGGGGGCACGGTGGTCTTTCCCGACGGCTACTTGAAGCGTGTTTACGAACATGTCCGTGCGCACGGTGGCATCTGTATCGCCGACGAAGTGCAAGCCGGTTTCGGTCGTACGGGTTCTCATTTCTGGGGCTTTGAAACGCAGGAGGTCGTGCCGGATATCGTCACGATGGCGAAAGGGATCGGCAACGGCGCGCCGCTGGCAGCCGTGGTGACCACGCCCGAGATCGCACAGACGTTGACGAGCCGTATTCACTTCAACACCTACGGCGGCAATCCGGTGTCCTGTGCGATGGGCAAGGCCGTGCTCGAAGTGATTGAGAAGGAAGGCCTGCAAGCACACTGTGCGGAACTCGGCGCCTACTTTATGGACGGGCTGAACAAGTTACAGGACAAGCATGACATCATCGGTCAGGTGCGCGGTAAGGGCCTGATGTTGGGTGTCGAGCTCGTGAAGGACCGCAAGACCAAGGAACCTGCTGCCGCCGAGTGTGCGCAGGTTTTCGAAGCCGTGAAGGACATGGGGCTCTTGATGGGTAAGGGCGGACTGTTCGGCAACGTATTGCGCGTCAAGCCGCCCATGTGCATCCAGCGGGCTGATGTCGATTTCGCCTTAGAAGTCTTGGATCGAGCTTTCGCCGGACTTTAATCCGTAAACGAGCGGGCCCGGTGCCGCGATGAAGGAGTGAACATGCAAATCGGAATCCCCCGCGAAGTAAAAGTGAAAGAGAATCGTGTGGCGTGCACCCCGGGCGGTGTCCGCATGCTGGTCCAATCGGGTCACACGGTGCTGGTCGAAAATGATGCTGGCATCGGGGCGGGCTACGACAACGCGCAATACGAGCTGGCCGGCGCGAAGATCGTGCCGATGGCGGCGGATGCCTGGTCGGCGGAGATGGTGATCAAGGTGAAGGAACCGATCGCCTCCGAATACGAGTTTCTGCGCCCGGACCTGATTCTCTTCACCTACTTGCACCTTGCGGCGGATCAACCGTTGACGGTCAAATTGGCGGAACAGAAGGTGGCCTCGATTGCCTACGAAACGGTGCAGGTAGGCCGGCGTTTGCCGCTGCTCGAGCCGATGAGCGAGATTGCGGGTCGCATGGCGTCCATTGTGGGTGCCCATTTCTTGAGCAAGGCGCAAGGCGGTAAAGGCGTATTGTTGGGCGGTGTGCCCGGCGTGTCGCCCGGCAAGGCCTTGGTGATGGGCGGCGGTACCGCCGGTATCAATGCCGGCCGCGTTGCCGCCGGCATTGGCGCCGAAGTGACGATTCTGGAAGTGGACTTGGAGAAGATGCGGTTTCTGGATATCACCATGCATTCCACGGCGCATACGCTGTACTCGAATGAGCAGAACTTGCTGGAAGCGTTGCCTTCCGTCGACCTACTGATTGGCGCGGTACTGTTGCCGGGCGCGAAGGCCCCGAAACTGATCACGCGCAAGATGTTGGAAGTGATGAAGCCCGGTACGGTCTTCGTCGACATTGCGATTGATCAGGGCGGTTGCGCGGAAACGTCCCGTCCCACCACGCACGAAGATCCCATTTACTTCGAAGAAGATATTCTGCACTACTGCGTCGCCAACATGCCCGGTGCCTACGCCCGCACGTCGACACAGGCGTTGACCAATGCCACCAGCCAGTACGCACTCAAAATTGCGAACTTGGGACTGGAAGAGGCACTCCGGCAAATGCCCGAGTTAAAGCCGGGATTGAATACCTATGGTGGCCACGTGACGTATCAGGCCGTTGCCGATGCGCACGGGCTAGCGTATATACCCTACGAATAAACACAGCATCTCTCCGTTGGGCTCACGCCCGACCATCAGTAGGTAACTATGGCGCTGGCTTATCAAGCGGGTTTGGATGGATTGCTCGATGGTGACTACGCCAGCTTGCTTGATGGCGCTCGCATTGGTTTGGTTTGTCATCCCGCCAGTCGTGACCGCAACGGCTGTCATGCGGCGGATCGCCTGCATGAGCGCATTGGTGCGCGACTAACCTGCTTAATGGGGCCGGAACACGGCTACGACGGCCGCGCGGCAGCGGGCGAATCGGTCGCTACCACCACGCATCCCGAATGGGATATCCCGATCTTCTCGCTGTATGGTGATACGGAGCAGTCGCTGCGCGCCATGACGGATCTCGTCGATGTGTTGGTGTTCGATCTGCAGGATCTTTCTGTGCGCTGCTACACCTATGTCTATACCCTGCAACGATTGCTTGAGGCAGCGGCAAAACATAAGCTGAAGGTGGTGGTGACGGATCGGGTCACGCCGTTGCTCTCCTGTGTTGATGGCCCGATGCTTGATGAAGCGTTCCGCAGCATCGTGGCGCCGATTCCTGTGCCGCTCGTGTATGGCATGACGCCGGGCGAAACCGCGCAGTGGCTGGTGCAGCACCAGCAGCTGGACGTGGACTTGCACGTCGTGCCGGCCAGCGGTTGCACGCGGGAAACCATATCGCCCGCACTGTGGCCCCAGTGGACGCCGCCCTCGCCGGCGATCCGTTCGTGGGATTGTGCCTTATGTTTCCCGATCACGGTCTTCACTGAAGCGTTGCCGCACATTGATTGTGCGCGTGCTACGGCGCAGGCCTTCCGGTTGCTGTATGCCGACTGGTTGGACAGCGCCGCATTCGTGGCCGCCATGCAGGCCCGCGCACTCCCCGGCATGGTCTTCGAAGTCGATCCGCACGGCGTGCAACTGCGCGTAACCAGCGCTGCCGACTACCGACCGGCATACACGGCCGTGTGCATGCTTTACGAGATGGCGCAACTGCACGGCACGGATCAGGTTTGGCATCAGGACGTGTGTCGACCGGACTGGTTCGATCGCCTGATGGGCACCGATCGCGTGCGAAAGCACTTGTTGGATGGCGGCAAGCCAGAAGAGCTGGCCGCCGAATGGGCGAACGCCCAAGCCGCCTTCAAGCAGCAACGCGCCGCCTTGCTGATTTACTGACGTGTCGGTAGCTGTCTTGTGCATGGGCCACCCCAATGCTTAGCGAAGTCGGGCAATGAGCTACCGATGATTGAATATCCGGCGGAAAGCTTTAGACATGGGCGGGAATGCCCCTGTTCCCGTCTGTCGGAGCAAGGACATTCCTGTCCTTGCAAAGAAGACCATGCGCTAAGCAGCAGCGCACGGCTTCGCCAAGGATTTAGATGGGCATCGTTAACAAAAAACCTCCTTGCATCACTTCTCGTGCACGCTAGGCTGTCGTAGAAATTATTCATTACGATACGTGCACGATTCAACCAGATCAGGAGACGACCAATGAAGAAAAATACTGCAAGGACCATTCTGAGCGCCGGTCTGCTGTCCGTTGCCATTCTGTTGGTTGCCTGTGCGACGCATCAGACTTATCAAGCGGTCGAAAAGCAGCCACATGTGGATGGCGCGTATCGTGGTGCCTTCGTGGACGGAGGCATTATACAGGTAAATGTGCAGTTTGCGCTTAA
>SLAD01000187.1 GCA_007126995.1 Kiritimatiellia bacterium
GTCTATGCGGCGCTTGGTTCCAAGGTAACGGTGATCGAAATGACCGATGGACTGTTGCCGGGCGCGGATCGCGATCTGGTCAAGGTCCTGGCCAAACGCTTGGACAAGTCCTTTGAATCGATCTTGCTGAAATCTAAAGTGGTTAAATTGAAAGAGCAAAAAAACGGGATCAAAGTGACCTACGAGGATCCCGATGGCAAGCAGCACGAGAAGTTGTTTGATAAAGTCCTGATGTCTGTTGGTCGTACGCCCAATACGCGCGATATCGGCTTGGAGGCTGCCGGAATCAACGTGACGGACCGCGGCTTCATCGAAGTGGATGGACAACGTCGCACCTCCGTGCCCCATATTTATGCGATCGGCGATGTCACGGGCGACCCGATGCTGGCGCACAAGGCCAGTCATGAAGGGATCGTGGCCGTCGAGGCTATTCTGGGCAAGAAATCCGTCTTTGAGCCGCAAGCGATACCGGCCGTCGTCTTTACCGATCCGGAAATCGCGTGGACGGGGCTTTCCGAGACGGAAGCAAAGGCGAAGAAGATTCCGGTTAAGGTATCGCGCTTCACGTGGGCGGCTTCCGGCCGGGCCATGTCGCTGGAACGGACCGAGGGTGTGACCAAACTGGTTTGCGACCCGGACAGCGGACGTATTTTGGGCGTTGGGATCGCCGGCGTAAACGCGGGAGAATTGATCGCGGAAGGTACATTAGCGATCGAAATGGGCGCAACGGCCGAAGACCTGAAACTGACCATCCATGCCCACCCCACCCTTTCGGAGACCATGATGGAGGCCGGCGAGGCCTTCTACGGAAATGCGATTCATTCGATTAAACGATGACGAGGTAGACCATGAATAAGTCGAACGGCTTGGACCCTTTAGCGCCCGTGTTGCGCGTGGCGGCGATCCTATTTGTGCTGATCGGCGTGGCCCTGATGATATCGCCTCAGGTACTCGCTGCGGACACTGCGTCCTTCAAACTCGTTGTGCGCTGGTTGGGCGTAGCGATTGCGGCGTACGGGACCGGCGTAGCCATTGCGGCACCGGCACCGGTGAAGCACTGGCCTGTGTTTCTGACGGGCTTTCTCGCGACGCCCTTTGTTATCCTTTTCACATTGCCTGCGCTGATCGCGGGTCATGTCTCCGCTGGCTTCGGCTGGGGCGCTGTTGTCGTGGCAGTGGCTTGGCTTATTCCCACGGGTCTACTGCTGCTAAAAATCGCCGAATCACCGCCCGGTGACACCGCGCCGGCGCCGGTTGCCGATGATCTAGCCCTCGATAAGTATCGTATCCAAGATGGCCGGACGCTGCAGGAGCTATCAAGCGAATCGCCCGTGTTGCTCGTGTTGCTCCGCCATTTAGGCTGCACCTTTTGTCGCGAGACGCTTGCCGATGTAGCCGCGCAACGTCGGGAAATCGAAGCGACCGGGGCGCGGATTGTGTTCGTACACATGGGGGAAGACGAGCAGACCCGCTATCTATTCGAACGCTATCGTATCGACGATATCCCGCGCATCAGCGATCCCGACGCCGGACTCTATCGTGCACTCGGATTGGAGCGCGCCAGCCTGTTCCAAGTATATGGCCCCAGCATGTGGCGATACGCCGTGCAGTCGATCCTGCTTGACGGCCATGGTATGGGACAGATTGTCGGTGATCGTTTCCAAATGCCCGGCACCTTTTTGATCCACAATGGCTCCGTCATCAGCGGGTTCCGTCACAAGCGGATTTCGGATCACCCGGACTACATCAGCATCGTCGGGTGCCTGGTTCAGGGTGAGGATATTCAGTACTGATGCCGACTACGCTGGTCACCGGCGCTACCGGTTATGTCGGCGGACGTTTGCTGCGCCGCTTGCTTGATGCCGGCCACACGGTTCACGCCGTGTCACGCCATCCCGAGCATATCCGAATGACCCACGAGCGCTTGCTGCTTTTTAAAGGCGATGTGCTGGATTATGACTCGCTGCTCCCCGCCATGACAGGCGTCGATACCGCCTATTATCTCGTACACTCCATGGGTTCAGAGCGCGATTACGAGGAGATGGATCGTGTCGGCGCAACAAACTTTGCCCGTGCAGCCCGCAAAGCGAGTGTGCAACATTTGATCTATCTGGGCGGTCTGGCGAACGAAGAGGATAGCGTCGGTTTGTCGGCACACATGCGGAGTCGCATGGAAGTCGGGCGGCTCCTACGCGAGTCCGGCATTCCCACAACCGAATTTCGCGCATCCATTGTGATAGGATCCGGCAGTCTTTCCTTTGAGCTGATCCGCTCGTTGGTGGAGCGTTTGCCCATCATGATCACGCCGCGCTGGGTATCGATCATGGCGCAGCCCATCGCGATGGAGGATTTGTTGGCCTATTTGCTGGCCGCGATTGAACGCCCGGCCTCAACCCATCAAATCTATGAAGTGGGCGGAAAGGACCTCGTCTCGTACGGCGGCATCATGAAGGAATACGCGCGGCAGCGCAATCTTCGCCGCTGGATGATTCCCGTGCCAGTCCTGACACCGCGCTTATCCAGTCTGTGGCTGGGCTTGGTGACACCGATCTATGCCCGCGTGGGGAGAAAGTTGATCTCCAGCATACGGAACGCCAGCGTCATCAAGGATCGTCAGGCGGAGCGCGACTTTGACATTCATCCTCGTGGCTTAGAGGAAATGATATCACTCGCCCTGCGTAATGAAGATCAAGACTTTGCAGAGACGCGCTGGTCGGATGCCTTGTCTTCACTCGGTAATCCCAAGCATTGGGGCGGCATTCATTTTGGGCGACGGATCATCGATTCACGACGGGTGGTCGTTGCCAAGTCGCCGACCGAAGCATTTCGACCTATTCAACGTATTGGAGGCGAGCAAGGCTGGTATTACGCGAACTTTCTCTGGCGGATACGCGGGTGGATTGATCTGTTGTTTGGTGGCGCCGGTTTTCGGCGCGGACGACGTCATCCAGACGACCTGTGCTTGGGCGAGACGATTGACTGGTGGCGCGTGGAGGCGATTGAGCCGGGACGGCGGTTAAGGCTGCTGGCGGAAATGAAACTGCCGGGGCGCGCGTGGCTGGAGTTCGAATGCACTCCCCTAGACAAGGAACAAGGCACAGAAATTCGCCAGACCGCCATCTTTGATCCTGCCGGCGTCTGGGGCCGGACGTACTGGTACCTGCTGTACCCGCTGCATCAGCTCATCTTCGCAGGCATGCTGAGCAAGATCGCCGGACAGGAGTAGTGCGTGCACGCAGCGGCAGCGGGAGGCGTCCCTGCCGAGCCACTCGATGAAGCGCAGACTCAGGAACCGATCAAGTTCGACTCATTGTCACGGCTCCTCCGGAGGATTCGCCCTACCGGTCCCATAACGCGCCGGTAGGGCGAGGCGTCCCTGCCGAGCCGCGACAACGGACTGACCCAAACGAGCATAAGGTCCTCTATCCGAGCGGCCACGACTACAGCCACACTACCCGTGCTCGGACTCGAACTCTTTCATAAACGACACCAACGCTTCCACGCCGGCTGCCGGCATGGCGTTATAGATCGAGGCGCGGATGCCACCTACCGAGCGATGCCCCTTCAGACCCGCCATTTCTCGCTCCTTCGCCGCTTGCACAAAAGCCTTCTCCAGTTCCTCGCTCGGCAACCGGAAGGTGACATTCATCAACGACCGATACGTCGGCAGCGCGGTGCCGCTGTAGAAGGCACTGGCATCGATGGCGGAATACAACAACGCCGCCTTGCGACGATTCATTTCCGCCATGGCCTGCAGACCACCCTGTGCCTTCAGCCAACGTGTCACCAACATCAGGATGTAGATCGGGAAACAAGGGGGCGTGTTGTAGAGCGAGTTATTCTCGATGTGGGTCTGATACCGGTAGAAGGCGGGAATGCTGTCGGACGCGCGGGCGGCTAAGTCTTTGCGAATGATTACCAGGGTAACGCCGGCGGGGCCGAGATTCTTCTGCGCACCCGCGTAGATTAGCCCGAATTGATTCACATCAAACGGTCGCGAAAGGATATCTGAGGACATATCGGCCACCAGCGGTGCCTCCGTGGCCGGAAACTCCTGCCATTGCGCGCCAGAAATCGTCTCGTTCGAGGTAATGTGCACATAGGCGGCCCCATCCGTGTGAGTCAATTCCGACAGCGCCGGAACGCGCGTAGGAATCTCTTTGCCGCAATCGGCAACGACATTCACGTTCCCGATCCGTTGCGCCTCTTTGATGGCTTTCGCCGCCCATGCGCCGGAATTCGTGTAGTCGGCCGTCTTGCCATCCTGCAAGAAGTTCATCGGGATCATGGCAAACTGTCCGGTCGCGCCGCCGGTCAGAAACAGGACCGCATAGTCGTCGGACACCCCGAGCAGTTCCCGGATATTCGTAATGGCCTCTTCATGCACGGCGTCGTAGGCCTTGCCGCGGTGGCTGTCCTCCATGATCGACAGGCCGGCGCCATGATAATCCACTAGATGTTCCTGTGCCTCCTGCAACACCTCCAGCGGCAACGTAGACGGACCCGCACTAAAATTATAAATGCGATGCATCAAAACCTCCTCAATAAATCGTTAACGCCAGCGCGATCAGTGCCCCACCCAACAACACCGACACGGTGGTCATCACCGGGATCAGCCGCTTACGGCGAATCCACTCCAGCAATTGCCTGAATCGATACGGGCTCAACACCAAAATCACGCCCCAGATCACCCAAAGGTAAACCAGCACAGTAATCACCAATCGCGCCGCCGAGTCATGCCAGCGCGCGATATCCAAAATGGGCGCCGCCACGAGCAGCAAGAACCCGCCCCACATCCGCGGGGCCAACAGCTCATCCATATATTGGATCACGGCAAAAAAGGTTAATGGCGCCAACACATACAACGCGGGTTTCAGCCCTTCGAACCGGCCCAGCGGCGTGTTAAACAGCAACCACGTAATCCAAATCACATTGATCAAGGTCAACAGAACGGCCATTCCGCGGTGCCGCGGGAACCGATCCATGGACGCGGCATGAGCGGCGGGCATAACCCAACCGTGCAACCCGAACAGCAGAAACAGGCCGCCCACCACTAGTCCTATGTATGCCAAATCACTCATCCTATGCCGACTTACGACGCGCGCTACTCTAAGCCCCGCCCCTGCGCTTGTAAATAGCGAACCCGGTAATGGGTGGTTTCTGCTTGAAAATAA
>SLAD01000194.1 GCA_007126995.1 Kiritimatiellia bacterium
CGAATTTGTCAGTGAAGCGCTGGCTCGGCGCCCGCATATGACGCGCTTGCTGAATCAGGTGAATAATCTTTTGCAGGGCGCTTTGGCTGGCCGGGCGCACGCATTGCACATCCACCGCGCCCCACAGGTTGATGGTGCCGCTGTACACTTCATCGCCCGGCCCTTTCCCGACCGGATGCGCCTCGCCGGTCAGTGACGACTCGTCCGCCGCGCTGTCGCCGCTTTCGATCACGGCATCGACGGGAAACACGTCGCCGGGCCGGATCCGCACGCGATCGCCCGTTTGCAAGGCATCCACTTCCACCACACGCTCTTCGCCGGATTCGGGATCGATCAGGCGTGCCGTTTTAGGTGCGACCTTAAAGAGCGAGTGAATTTCCCGGCGCGTGCGATACAGTGCGAAGTGTTCCATCGCTCCCGCAGCGGAAAAGAGGAAGAGCAGTAGGGCGCCTTCACCGTATGCCCCGATAAATGTGGCGCCAACGGCTACCGCGAGCATCAGGAAATGGATGTCGAGTTTGCCGCGCAAGAGATTGGGCCCCGCATCCTTGGCGGCATCCCAGCCCCCGGCAATCATCGCCGCGATGTAGAGGGCAGGGGACAGCCACGAGGGACCGATCCCGGTCCAATAAACGATCAACCCTGAGATTCCCAATACACCGCATAGTCCGGCTAAGACGGCCAGAAACCGCCATTCATCGTCCTCGCCTTCCTCGATTCCCGCCGCCTCCGCCGGTGTCGGCCATGGGATACGTCGCCAAGTCCATACCGTGGCCAAGGCTTCACCGGCGTCTTCTTTTTCCAGGAGGTGTTGTTCCGGTAAGCGGCGCAGGCGCAGTCCGGACACGGGATCATCTGCTTCAGCATGGGAAGCAGCGTTGAGCGTCGCTTCCAGCGCTTCGCGCAAGGACTCCTCGTTCACCTCGCCCAGCGTCGCCACGGACAGCTCGGTTTGGTCGTCATCCCACATCACCGCCTTCGCTTCATCCGTGCGACGCAAAAAAGCCGCGAGTTGCGGCGCCCAAGAGGGAAGATGCGGCGATTCATTCATGGCGATGCTGTTTTCCAATCATTGGAAACTTTTTCGAGGGTTTTTCCAATCGTTTGAAAATAAAATGAGCGTTTTTCCAATCGTTGGAAAGTTTTTTGCGTGTTTTTCCAATCGTTGGAAGAATTTTGGGGCCGTTTTCCAATCGTTGGAAACCATCGCCTGACGGCGACCCTACAAGCGTTCAGGAGAAAGGGGTTGCTCGTAGGGACGCCGTGAGGCGGTTCTTCGCTCCGAATTAGAACGAGAGGCTAAGCCCTGCGTGGGCCCAGTTGACCTCGTTGTAGGAATCATTGATCCCTTGCACGAAGACGCCGCCGAGCGTGACACCTTCGACCTCGATGGCTAGTTCCGAGAAGAAGATGCCATCTGCGTCAGGCAGTCCATCGATACCCTCGGTGACATAGCGTGAAGCATAGCCCAACTCGAGACCGAACTCGGGCTCGAACGCTTGTGCGGTCCAGGCGGTTAAACCGATGGCCGCGATTGCAACAATCCATTTTTTATTCATTTTCATTTCTCCTTAATCAAGCACCGATGAGGCCATGCGGCCGCATCGGTTTTTTGCTATTACTCTTAGTTAACCAGACCAGGATCGCTTTCATGTTCATGGCCTAATCAACAACATTTTGGGTACAGTTGATGAGACAAACAGCCTGAAGATTTCTTCAGGTGGAAGGCATCTCTTTAGCCGATGCAATTGACTTTTCGGTCCGGTAAATGTATAGGTTGTCTATACATTAATGAGGTGGCGATATGCAGGCGTCTGTTGTTGATTTGCTGTACAAAATGAATGATGTGTTGAACGCGCTGGACCGGAATGAGGATGTGGAAATTCTTTACCGGGGGAAGCGCAAGGGCATGCTGGTCGCGAACGCGACCCGCACGGGCATGCGCGTAGCGGAGCACCCTTATTTTAACAGTGCTCGTTCCCGCGCATCAGTGGAAGACACGATGGATCATCTGCGAGGCGGACGTTTTCGTGATCTTTGATACCGATATCTTCATCTGGATTGAACGAGGCCATGCCAAGGCCGCGATTATGGTCGAGCACGCGGATGAGCGATTCATTTCTGTCCAGACCTATCTTGAATTGTTGCAATGCGCTCAAGACAAAGCTCAGCATGATCGCACCAAGCAGTTTTTGAAAGATTTTGGTTTCCGGGTGTTGCCCTTGTCTGAAAATATCGGCCATCGGGCGGCCGTATACATAGAGGAGTACACGTTATCGCATGGGCTGCGCGCAGGTGATGCCCTCATCGCGGCGACGGCCACGGAACACAACATGGTTTTATGTTCATCGAATACAAAGCACTTCAAGCCGATCAAGGACTTGAAGGTTAAGGTGTTGCGCCCTTGAAATGAGCGAGCCAACTTGATTAACCAATCTCATGCACTGCGCCCGCTGGCCGAGGAGCGGGAGCAGACCTTGTCATTTGATGCAGAGTACCGGGTGTTGGCATGGGTTGATGAGAATCTGTTGCGCATGGCGTTGGAAAACCTGATCGGGAACGCGATCCGATACAGTCCGCCAAGTTCGGAAATCCTGGTGCGCGTGGGCCGACTCCCGGATGACTTGGTTGCGTTGGATGTACTGGATGAAGGGCCGGGCATCGAACCTGATGAAGTAGACGGTCTCTTCGAACGCTTTGTGCGTGGCAGTGGCGACCGGAAGGGTGGCAGCGGCTTAGGTTTAACGATCGCGCGATGGGCGGTAGAGGCGTTCGGCGGGCGGATCGACTACGAACGACGCATCGGGCAGGGCTCCATGTTTCGCATCCTTTGCCCAGTCAATGAACCGGAACGGGAAGGCGAAGCCATCGCCTGACGGCGACCCTACAAGCGCTCGGGGAATGGGGTTGCTGGTAGGGCCGCCGTGAGACGGTTCTGCTTTGGGGCTATTTGTGCCCGGCTAGCACTTCCGCAATGTTGAGGGCGTGATCTTTCATCTTGCGGTAATGATTCAGCATGTCCAAGTAGATCAGGCTCTTCATCGGAGCCACTTCGTCATTCGCTAAGCGCGCCAGATGCTGTTTGCGGGTTTCTTTCATCAGTCGGGTGATGGTGTTCCCGTCGATCCGGGCTTGGGTGAGCGCTTGGGCATCATTGCGGCGAACGGCTTGATTGATCATGTGTATATAGCGGTCGACCTGCTCATGCAGTTGCAGCAGTGCGTTTAATCCTTCTTCAGATACGGCGAGGTTGTTTTTCCGCAGCTTGATCCAGCTTTTCAGCACATTCGTCTGGTAATCGCTCAGCGCTTCGTATTCGTGCGCCATGCGGATCTGGGCGTTGGCTTCCTCCGTCACTTTATGGGGCACTTCGCCTGCGAGCAAATGGCCGATGAACAACACAACTTCCTTTTGCATTTCGTCCAAAATTGTTTCGCGGCGGAATAGCTTCTCTTCAGCCAGTGGATCTCCATGTTCACGCGTAAGAATATTCTTCAAATACCCCATGATCTTTTGGACCGCATCGCCCATCACATGGATTTGCTCTCGGGACTGAATGATACCCAGGGAAGGGGAGTGCGCCATGCGGACATCGAGATACGTGAGCCGCTTGATTTCACGTGCGTCAGGATCCGGGAACATGCGTTGCAGCACCCAAGCCAGCGCGCCGAGGAACGGCAAAAACAGCAGCGCATTAATGACATTGAAGCTGGTGTGGACGAGGGCAATGGACCGCAAAATATAGGGGAATGTTTCGACGCCGTCCCGGACGAGGACGGTGTTGGGGTCGTGCCCGATCACACTCACAACGAGTGGCACGACGACGGGGAAAAAGATGACAAACCAGATCGTGCCGATCGAGTTGAACATGATGTGGCCCCACGCCGCCCGCTTTGCCGCCGTGGTGGTGCCCAGTGAAGCAAAAAACGAAGTGATCGTGGTGCCGATATTCTCGCCCAAAACCAATGCCGCCGCCGTATGGAATTGGATCACACCCGCAGCGGCCAGGCCCATGGTGATGCCCAGCGTAGCGGAGGACGATTGAACCAACATCGTCAGCACGGCGCCGGCGATGACACACTTGATGATGCCGGCATAGGAGGTCGCCTCAAATGCGTGAAACCAGACCCGGAATCCGTCATGCGTGCGCAACGGACTGAATCCGTCTTTCATGAGTTCCAAACCGAAAAACAACATGCCGATACCCATCAGCGTCATGCCGAGGTAGCGGATACGATCACTTTTGGCGAACAGGAAGAAGAAGGCGGCGAAGCCGAGCAGCGGCAAGCCGTACTTGCCGATCTCCAACACCAGAATCCATCCCGTAATGGTGGTTCCCACGTTGGCCCCGAAAATCACCCCCAACGACTGCGCCAATGACATGAAGCCACTGTTCACCAAACCAACGGTCATCACGGTTGTCACAGTGCTGGACTGCACGATGCACGTAACAAACAGGCCGGTAAATAAACCCATGACGCGGTTCTGCGTGACGGCCCCGATCATGCGTCGCAGACGATCGCCGGCTACCGCCTGTAAGCCTTCCGACATGAATCGCATGCCGATCAGGAAGATGCCCAACCCTCCGACTAGCGCGAAGGAGATCGATAAGAAGAGTTCCCAATCCATGGTGCAATAGGTATATGTGGGGGTGTTTGCTCGGGTCGAGAAATCAGTAGGTTAGTGTACCCTGAAATACGTGCTCGGCTGGTCCGGTCAGCGTGACCCGCTCGGCGCTGTCATCCGTCAGTTGATAATCCACCAGCAGCAGGTGCCCACCCGCAGTCTGAATGCGTACGGGTGCCTGGCAACGTCCGGTCTTGCCGGCGATCAGTCCGGCGGCGACGATCCCGGTCCCGCAGGCCGGCGTTTCCGCCTCGACGCCGCGCTCATAGGTGCGGATGCGCAACGCATCCGCGCCGGTCACCTGAATAAAATTGACGTTGGTCCCGTCTGGCGCGAAGTCTTCATGCTGTCGAATCTGACGACCGAGCGAGACCACGTCCAATCCTTCCACATCGCCCACTTCGACGACCACATGGGGAACCCCGCTGTTAACGAAGTGGTACGCAATCGGTTCGCCATTGAGCTGGAGCTGCTGGTTCAGTCGCCAGTCCTTGGGCGGCGTCATCGTGAGGCGGACGGTTTCGTCCTCGA
>SLAD01000226.1 GCA_007126995.1 Kiritimatiellia bacterium
ATTTGTTGCGGGTGCGGCGCGTGAAGCCGAAATCCATTCTGGTGTGCTGTTTCAATCATAAAGCCGCGGTGGAATTGCGGCGGCGCCTGAACGAACTGGCGGGCGCCGATGCGCGCGGCGTTACCGTACAGACCTATCACAGCCTCGCGTTGCGCTTGTTGGGCCGATCCTGTGTGGCGGGGGATGGCGCGGAGCCGGACTTCGATCAGCTCATCAAAGATGCCGTGGCTGTTCTGAAGGGAAAGATCGTGCCGGACGGAATGGAGGCCGACGAAGTGCGTGACCGGTTGTTGGCCGGCTACGAACACATACTCGTGGACGAGTATCAGGATATTGACGAGCCACAGTATGAACTGATCAGCGCGATTGCGGGCCGCAGCTTGGAGGAGGAGCGGAAACTCAATATCCTGGCCGTGGGCGATGACGATCAAAATATCTACACCTTCCGCGGCGCCAACGTCTCCTTCATCAAGCGCTTTGAGACCGACTACGATGCCGAGGTGGCGTACCTGACCGAAAACTACCGCTCCACGCGCTATATCATCGAGGCGGCAAACCAATTAATTGAGCACAACCGTGATCGCATGAAGACCGATCATCCCATTCGTATCAACGAGGCGCGGGCCCTGTTGCCTCCGGGTGGTGCTTTCGGCGCGCAGTGCACGGAGACGCGGGGCCGCGTCGTGATTGGCCAGGTGCGCGATGCGGCGAGCCAGGCGGAAGCCGTGCTGGATCGGATTGAAGCGCTGCGCGCGCAGGGGGTAAAGGATTGGGGCGCGTTTGCCGTCCTTTCGCGCCATCGTGCCGATCTTGTCTATGTCCGCGCGATCGCAGAGGCGCGCGGTATTCCGGTGGCGTGGCCGTTGGAGCATAAACAGATTCCGCCCTTGCACCGCTTCCGGGATATCCGCGCGGTGATGGATGATTGGCGGGCGGAGCCGCTCGCCGGCATTACGGCGGATCAAGCGCTGGCCACCGTCGTGGAGGCGCGCGCAGCGCGACCGAATTCACCTTGGTTGGATTTGCTCGAAACCGTCGTGCAGGATTGGAAGCTTGAAGTCGGCGCGGGATCGGTGACACGGGCGGCGCTGTTGGATCACGTGTATGAGTCGCTGATGCAGCGACGCCGGGATGAACAGTGGGGACAGGGGGTATGGCTCAACACCGTGCACGCGGCCAAGGGCACCGAGTTCCCGCACGTCTGCCTGTGCGGGGCATGGGGTGCGGCGAATCCGCGCGAGCAGGAAGAGGAGCGCCGCGTCTTTTATGTTGGCTGCACCCGCGCCCGGGAAACCTTGACGATCTTTCATCGAGCGGACCGGCCTAGCCCGTTTGTTGGCGAGTGTAGGGGCTCTGCTACCATTGAGCGGGACCATACCCGTCATCCACCGCCCGTGCCCGTCGCGTTGTACACGGCACACGTCACCCCGTTGGAAGATTTCTATATCGATTATGCCGGGCGTCATGCCCCCGGTGACAAGATCCACGCGAATCTTGCAAAGCTACAATCCGGGCACACCCTCTACTTCAAAATGGATAAGGATCGTATCGCGCTCCGCACCCAGGCCGGAGCCACCGTCGCCATGTTCTCGGAAAGTGGCACGCGCAAGTGGCTGCCCGACCTTCATCGGATCATGGATATCAAAGTCCTCACGAACTACGTCCGCTACCGCACCGACGTACAAGAACCCAACTACGCCGCGCGCATCGCCGTCGACCGATGGGAAATCCCGCTTTGCGAAATTTGTTGCCGAACCTGAACACGGGGCGAAGCTGCGCTACGATTTTCCAACGATTGGTGCCCCCGACAAAAGTCTCGCGCAGTATCACGGCGTCGCAGAGCTGCCGCCTCCGCCAAGGCTACGGCGTGCCAAGCCGCCCTCCAGCTTCGGACTTAAGGTGTCTTTTGAGTGTCTCCACTGGAGGGAGCTCTGCGAGACCGTAATCCTGACTTTTGTCGGTGATGTCAACGATTGGAAACGAGTAAGCGCGGGGCGGGGGCAATAATAGCTTATAAGCTATTGCTCCGTTGTTAAGGGAGAGCGGTGATAGCTTATAAGCTATTAAGCGCATTCACAGGCTCGCTAACCCCAGCATTTGTCATCCAAAGCGCGGTCGAGCCCGCGCACTCCAAATTGCCCTCGCCACAAACCGCTTGCCGCGCATCCACCCACATGGAGTGCGGCGGCTTGACGCCGCTTTGGACAGGCCCCGCTGTCGAGCCACCCCCCGAATAATGCCTATAAGGCTACCATTTGACGTCCCTCAAAGGTATAAGTGGTATGCCATTGGGTGATTCGAGTCCCATCCGGAAATAAGTGAGGCAAACAAGCGGAATCACGGCAATGTTATCGTTGAGGCTCGGAAGAATGAATAGAATATCTAAAACAGCTAAAGAATTTGATGCCCGACATGACGCCGGTAACGATATCTCGGAGTACATTGATACAAGCGCTATCCGGCGGCCCGGCTTGGAGGCTCGCCGTGTGAATCCGGATGTGCCAGTCCACATTCCCAATCAACTTACGGAAGAAACGCTTCGCAAGAGTCGCAGCGGCAAGGAGGTCGAAGAGTTTAGTTCCTTGGATGAGATGGTTGCGACGAGTGTTCGGCGGATGGGCGATTAAGGGTGAGGCGAACCACTTGGCCGCGCACCCTGGGTCGAGTCATTGACCCCGTTCGAGAAAGTGCAATTCGATGAAAAGGCCGGAACAACCAACTTCATTTTGGAGTGGAGGGCAGGAAAGCCGCATGCAGTCCCTCAGAGATGAGGAGGCCAAGAAGCTGAATGAACTGCGCTCAAAACTGGACGAAAGAACCGAGCCAGCGCTTCGCGACCAGATTAAGCGCGAGATTACGGCCACCAAGAGAGCGTATAAGATAAAGAGGAAAGATGTTCAGGCATCGGTGTTCGTTAAGAGCACGTGATGATCTCGGATCAAGTGCTTTGACAATGCCCACAGTCGTGCTACATTGTAATACATGACAACATTAACCATCAGAATACCGGAAGAAATGCGGCGGGAGTTAAAGTCCCTGAGCAAGGCGGAGAACAAAGCCGTCAGCGATATCGTTCGCGAGTCGATACGTCGGCATGTGGCCTTGGAGCGCTTTCGCGCGCTGCGCAAGACAGTTCTACCCTACGCCGAAGCCCAAGGCATATTGACCGACGACGATGTGTTCCGGGCTTTAAAATGAGAGTCGTCATTGACGCCAATGTGTTGATTGCCGCTTATGCTGCCCGCGGCCTCTGCGAGGCTACCGTTGAGTTGTGCATCATCAACGATGACATAATCCTGACTCAGGAAATCGTTGATGACCTTGCAGAGAAATTGATTAAGAAGATTAAACTGCCGACCATCAAGGTGGCGAACATCGTCGCCTATCTGAAGAACAACGCCCGTTTTGTAGAGCCCGCACGCATACCGCGAGATGCGTGTCGAGATCCAGATGACCTGAATGTCTTAGGAGCGTCCATAGCGGGAGAGGCTGAATGCATTATAACGGGTGATGACGACCTCCTTTCCTTGCAGGTCTATGAAGGTGTTCCGATTGTTTCGCCAAGACAGTATTGGGAACGATTCAAGAAATCAGAAAGAAGATGACTAAGCGAGACGATAGAGAGAGCGGGCGATTGCTGATGGCGTCAGGTCCATCGTCCTTTCATCACGCGTCACCTCATGGATGGAGAACAGCATGAAGAAAATCGCATTGGGAACGGACCATGCGGGTTATCGGTTAAAGGAGGCCGTCAAGCGGCACTTGGTGGCGAAAGGCTATGAGGTCAACGATTTCGGATCGTTGATATCTGGCTGAACACCAAGTTTGCCGGGGGTCGGCATCAAGCCAGAATTCAGAAAATTGAACCGTGAACAAGCCGGTGCGACACCTTCTCACTGTCTCGGAGCTCCGCGCCGAAAATAAACAAGGATAGGGCTATGACGCACAACACCCATGACTTCCAGATTCAGAAGAACCGGCAGGTGCGTCGCGTGATGTTCGAGTGGGGTGCCGACTTGCAGAAGCCACATATGATCGACCACTTCAATATGATCAGCACGAGGGACGAAATGCGCACTCTTTTCACTCCATTGCTGCTATTGAAGACATCGCTTATTTACAAGGTGCTGGATACCAGCGGAGAGGTTAGCCGTTCATGCTGAAGTGGCTGGATCGATTGTGGGGGCGAATCCGCGCGGACCCGGTTGACGCCGTGGAGGCCAGTCGAGAGGGATTGGTGATTCATTTTGAGGGCGAGTCGCGCACCTTGCCTTGGGAGCGTGTGGGCGCCATCGCGGTCCAGTTTGTGACGGGGTCGCCAGAGGCGCGGGACATTCATTATCTCTTCACGCTTCCCGAGCGAGAACTGCGCGTTTCATTGGCGACCCCGGGCATGAGCGAGTTCGTTACGCGTTTACAGCGCGTACCGGGATTTCAGCGGAGAACCCATGAGGATGCCGTACGGTACTGCGCGGATACGCCGGTTGTGATATGGAGAAACCCGCAGCATTCGGTCCAAGGGTAGCGGTGGATTCATGCGGAGGAGGTAGGAATGGCAACAGATCAAGATTTGATCGACTTTATCGTGGACCAAATGGGCGATGCCGGACGCATTGCGTCACGCAAAATGTTTGGCGAGTATGCACTCTATTGTGACGACAAAGTCGTCGCACTCGTGTGTGACAACCAACTGTTCGTGAAACCCACCGAAAAGGGCAGAAACTATATTGGCGATGTTGTCGAGGCGCCACCCTATCCTGGCGCGAAGAACTACTTCCTGATTGAAGATCGCTTTGATGATCGGGAATGGCTATCCGAATTGATCCGAATCACGGTCCAAGAGGTTCCGGCTACAAAACCGAAGAAATCCCGCACCAAGCGAGCCGCACGCCACTAGCATTCCGATAGGGGCGTGCGCACCCAACGGCTACGGGCTTTCTGAAATGGCGGGCAACGGGCGTGTGGTATGGATCAGGGCTTGAGCACTTCCAATGCGCGGGATCCCCCAGCGATCTGGTCCGCGCGGATACCACGGTCAAATGTGAGGAAAGTGCCGTGATGTCGGGCTGCTAGGGAGAGTAGGTAAATGTCGGCACATTGATATCCAGCAGGTGAAACATTTCAGACCCCTTCTCTTTCCCGTAGGTCG
>SLAD01000199.1 GCA_007126995.1 Kiritimatiellia bacterium
CGAGGTGCTCAAACAGTTCAACCGTGCGGTCGCCCGGCTCAAATCGTATGCGGGATGGCTGTTGGTGGCTTTAATCATGGGCTATCTCGCCCATGTCATCATAGCCAACCGGGACTCGCTGACGGCGTTAACTATACAGCCTGCTCATCTAGCAGTACATGTTGCCTTGATTGGTGCATATTTTTCGCTGTTGTTGCTGGCTTGGGTCATTGTAGTCCGCGGGACCGCGATGAGCGTTTCGGGTGGTCAGGCAGCGCTAATCTGGCTTCTTGCCAATGCGGGAAAGTATGTGCCAGGGAAAGTGCTGATGATTGGCGGTCGCGTAATCCTGCTGCAACGCGCGGGATGTCGCATCGCAGATACCGTCATGGCGACAACGATTGAACATATGATGCTGCTATTCGCTGCATTGCCATTGACTCTCTACGGAATAAGTCTCGGCATTCGTGTGCCGAGCCTTGTAGCCTATGCTTTGGTAGCGCTGGCATCTTTGGCCTTGTTGACGTTGGTTTTATGGCCTACCGCTTTGACGAGTCTCGCGAATCGCGCCTTGCGCTGGGCGCAAAGACCTCCTTTGAGCGCACCAATTGATCGTCTTCAGCTCCTTCAGCTTCTTGGCCTTTATTTTCTCGCTTGGCTTTGCTATGGGGTTTCGGCTGTTGCCATCGTTCATGCCGTCGGTTTGGCAAATGTTATCCCAATGACTTTTCTGCTTGGCATCAGTGTCGCTGCTTGGACGATTGGTTTCTTTGCGATAATTACACCTGGCGGGTTGGGTGTTCGGGAAGCGGTATTCGCCGGCTTTCTGGTTCAATATGTGAGTCAAGCGGAAGCGGTGGCCTGTGCACTGCTCTTTCGTTTAACTTGGACGATGGTCGAATGGGCGGGCGTGGCCCTTGGGGCCGGACTGAGTTGGCGCAAACCCGAAAGAGAAATATAGATGAGACTGCTTGAACGCATAGAACAAGCCGAATCAAGCCTGCACGTGTGGATACTGACCATCGTCGCCTTTCTCTGGCGTGTGCCTTGGTTGGGCCGCGCCACCTTATGGGAAGACGAGGTATTATACGCGCAGCGTTCGTCCCCCCCGCAAACGGCCGGAGAGATTATTCGTTCACACCTGAACATCTTCCCGGACTTGCCCTATCTACCGTTGCCATCGTTGTTGCAGAATTTCATGCTTCGCCTACTTAGCCCGTTCGCGGAAAGCGTGCAGCACGCTGCGTGGGCTCAACGCGTGCCCGCCCTGCTTTTGGGTACGGCAACGGTGCCGCTCGTTTATCTACTCGTGCGCACCGTCTCCAACAAACGAGTTGCCCTGCTTGCGGGCGCCATGCAGGCCGTGTTCTACTTCCCCCTCTTTTACAGTCGCGAGGCCCGGTTCTATGCCCCGCTATTGCTCCTGGTGGTCGCCGTCTATGCGCTCTATTTTCACATCCTCGCAAGACGACAAGTTGATTGGAAGCGGGGTGTGGCGCTGTTCCTTGCCGCCGTTCTCCTCTGCCACATGGCATTGAACGGACTCCTATTCGTCGGCGCGCTGGTGGGGCTCAGCGGGTTATCCTGGCTCACCGGCTGGCGACCGGAGAATGCCGAGCGGTCCGCTTGGCGCCGCCTTCACTTGATTCTCTTGACCCCGCTCTCATTGGCCATCGTCACCTTCCTCCCGTTCTTGCTCGAATACCTTTCGAAAGGAACGCAAATCAGTCCCACGGGGGTCCCCGCAATCCATGTCCTGCTACGCGATATTTTTGGCCGGATCCTGATGGGCGCATCCCCTTGGACCTGGTGGCCCTCCCTGCTCATCCTGAGTTTAGGGCTGATTGCCGTGCTCACCGTACAGACCAAACGATACATGGCGTGGGCGTTGTTACTGGCCTGCAGCGTCGTGTTCACCGTCACGTTGGTGAATGCCGTGCGCAGTGAATACTATTTCATCCGGATCTTTTATGGTCTCGCATTCTGCGGCTATTGGCTCGCTGCGATGGGCATCGATTGGTGCGCGTTTCGACATCGAACCGTCACGACGACCCCCTCCTGGCGTCGCGTCGTCTACGCCCTGATTGTGGCAATCACACTGGGCGTGCAGGCCGGGGTATATGCGCCCATGCTATGGCGCTTGGAGGCCAAGAGCAATGACTACGCCGCCGTTGCCGAATGGCTGAATGAACAGGTTGAGCCAGACACGCCCTATGTTGTCGAAAGCGCCTACCAGTTGCGTTTCATTTCCGGGCACTACGAAACGCCCGGATTAGTTCCTGCCGTGCCCTACGTGCATGGGCGAGGCGACGGCGAAGTAGACCGCTTGCGAGCCCGTCAGCGCGATTTTCTGCGTCGGTTTCCAGAAGCCTATTACATTCAATCGGCATTTCATCAGCCCGAATGGGAGTGGCCCGCGAATTATTTTCGTCAGCAAGTGGAATTGGTTAACGAACCATTGAGGAGATTAATCGAGTGGGGCGTGGAGGTTCCCCATTTTCGCTACACACCCGAGCGCTATCAGGCCATCATTTTCTTTAACACCGAAGAAGACACCATCCAGATCTGGCGCGAACAGGGTGAACCGGTATTGATCACCTATCCAGATTGGACCGTGCAGGCCTATGCGCAATTCGAGTATGCCCGCATCCGGCAGGCCCACACCGGCCACATCCGCATATTGAATCTCGGCGAATCACCCCTGACGGGATCACTGCAAGTTCACGGGGCCCTCATCGCACCGGAACACCAACCGCATACACTGCACATCCATGTCAACGACGCAGCCCCCATCCCTATGCAACTTCCTGCCAATCAGCTCTTAGCATTCGAGACGCCGCCTCAAACCATTCCCACCGGCTGGAGCACGGTGGAGCTACGCGCTCCCTCACTGCGCTCCGCTCAGGAACATGGCATCCTGATTCGTGACGTCGAATTCAGCGCCGCGCCGCCATAATCCCCTTCCGGAGGGACGTGCTCCCTCACGTCCTTGGAGAATAAACCGAAAAGTATCGGATATCAGAAACTGGTAGTACTAGTCGCCATTCCCATTCAATATGCGCTGCGGTAGGTCATATGTAATCGTGTTCGTCCATGTCCACGTGGACGAGTTCGGCGAGGTCATGATGACAATACCATCATCCGGGCCAAAATAATCGTTGGGCACCGGCAAACCGGTGAAGTTGTTCTCCATCCCGATGAATCGCCAACCAAGCGTGGTGTGGCGGTAGATCAACTGGGCAAAATTCGGCCCTTGCGGCAGCGCTTGCGACGCGCGGTCCCACTTCCACATAATGTCGACCGGAAACTCGCCTTGCGCATTCGGGAACCAAGACATGCCGCTGCTGAAGCCTGACTCGAATAGATTCATTTGGCTTGGATGCATGGATTTAGGCAGGCGGACCGCAACCAAATTGAAGGTATTCGGCTCTAATACTTGAGTCTGTTCCTCCGTCGGGACTTGTCCGATAAAGGTGATGCTATGGATCTCGGAAGAATTCTCAGGAATGTAGATCACCATCCCTTCGGTTAGATCAACCGTCAGACTATTGGCGGGGGAATCATCTGCCTCGTTCAGCCATTGCTGGGTGTTTCCGTCCAGCCAGATACCGGTCTTAAGTGGCGTGGTCGCATCTCCCGGCCCAGCAGCACTGCGCTCATACCAATACACACGTGTTCCCTGCCCTGGGGCGCTGGCGGCGGCCGGCAAGCTGTTCGTGAACGGGCCGAAGATAAACTCCACGGTGTTTTCATCCGGTACACCGGGGAACGCCACCCAGTTTTGGCCAGGGTGCAGCCGGATAGGCTTGGCCACGTAGACCTGCTCACTGGCACGGGGCGGATTAAAAAGACCCGCCCGCCAACGATCCCGATTGGCAACCCGGTAGAATCGCATGTAGCCTGCGGGCAAATCGGAAACGGCCGCATCAAAATTAATCACCGACTCGGTGCGAGAGCTGTCCTGCGCGGTCATGCTGACACCATTGTCAGCCGTCACCGTCTTCACCAGTTCCCACTGACTATCCAATGCAGCAGAATAGGCCTTGGCATCCGCATAGATCAGATCGTACTGACGACCTTCCTGGGACAACCACTCGATGATAGGATCATCATCCACAACCCCCTCGGTGATCTCCAGGAATGCGCCATCATAGAAGAGCACGAGGTCGCCGTCCACCACGCCCAAACTGAAGTTATCGAGGTCGCCATCCGCGTCCCACGCCGCAAAGTCCAACGCGAAATTCTCTGGCGACGAGATGCCGCCCTCGATCAGGACCCACTCGTAATCCTCCAGTTGATCCCAGTTGTCGAATAAGTCCTTGTCCTGATTGTCCAACTCCACCAACACGGTCCCCGTAATCGTTGCACCACCGTTATTGACGATATGATCACGATCGGCCGCATTGTCTACATCTCCGATCTTTACCCGTATGCGGCCGCCCTCGTTCAGGGTCAAACCGTCGACGGTTAATCCGCCGATGGCATTCGCACTATTGCCCGGCGCCACACGCGCGCCGCTGTTCAGAGTTAATCCACCGACCGTCCCCGCACCGCGCAGGATCGCTTCGTCTGCCACTGTCACATCACTGTCAGCCAGCGAGCCGCTCACAATCAATTCGCCAGCTTCGACGGTGGTATCCCCTTCAAACGAGCTGTTGCCGGCGAGCGTCAAGGCGCCGCCACCGCGCTTGAACAGGTCGCCATCGCCTTCCATCTCCCCGGCATACGTCAGCGCGTTCGAGCGCTCAAAAACCAGCGCCGCATTTTCCGCCACGGCAATGTCCGCCTCAACACTACCCGTCGTGCCGCCGTCGCCGACAGACACCGTCCCGGCCGCAATCGTCAATAGGCCTTCGAAGTCATTCTCTCCCCGAAGTATCAGGGCTCCCGTGCCACTCTTGGTCAATGCGCCTTCACCGGTGATGTCTCCGTCCACCCCCATCTCGCGCTCGCTGTCCGGCACATCAATCATGCCGTCGCCGTCCTCTAGCGTGATGTCCCGCGTCGAAACCAGCGTGAGCGAGTCAAGCGCGCGAAGCGTGCCGCCGTCAAACGTTACCGCGCCGGACGCGCCGCCCAGATTGCCGTCTGCGGAGATCTGTGTTACCCCACCGTTCAAATCGGTACCGCCGGTGTACGTATTCGCTGCGGTCAGCGTTAAGGTGCCCG
>SLAD01000412.1 GCA_007126995.1 Kiritimatiellia bacterium
ATGAGCAGGGCAAATACCCGGCCAGCCCCCTGCTCAAGCGGGTTTCCAAGGATCTAGCCGGCTTTGCGCCGGTGCGCTGGGTCGCGCAACTGCCGCCACAAACCGGCATACTGGCGAGCGACGATATCCGCGGCAGTTTCATGAGCAACTGTATCGCCCACTTGGAACTGCGGATGCCTGAAGACCTGGGGTTGCTGGGCGTGGGTAACGACAGCATCCGCTGCGAGACCACCCTTGTGCCGATGTCCAGCATTGATCTCCCCGCGCAGGAGGTAGGCTACGAGGCGGCGCGGAGCCTTGAGCTGATCCTGCGAGGCAGAAAACGCATCCGGTTCCCCCAATTCCGACCGCCCACAGGCGTCATCGAACGGCAATCAACCGATCTCCTCAAAGTCGAGCATCCGAACGTCGCCAAAGCGTTGGCCTTCATGCAGGCGGAAGGGCGCCATAAATTGCCGGCCGAAACCATTGCGCGAACGGCCGGCATGTCCTTGCGCTCGCTGGAGCGCGCGTTCCAGAAAGTGCTCGGGCGCACCATCCAACAGGAACTTATTCGCATTCGTCTCGAGTGGGCCAAGCGCGACCTGCGCGCTACGGATCACAACCTTGACCAGGTGGGCGCGGAATGCGGGCTGAATAGCGGCGTGTATTTGAGCCAGCTCTTTAAGAAGGTCGAAGGCATCTCGCCCGGCGAGTACCGCCGCCAGTTCCAGCATTGACGGGCTACTCTTGAGCGGTGCCTCAGCCGCCTTTTACCCCCCCCTGTCGTAATTCCCTAACAGTTCTGCGCCATCCCATATAGCCAATCGGACCTCATCCCATGTAGCTTTGCGCACAGGAATGGAAAAGGGTTTCTGTACACGCATCATGCAGGAGAAACAGGAATGAAGAAATTATGTTTAGGATTGGCGCTAGTCTTGTTGGCTTCGATAACGCAAGCCGATCTGATTGCAAATTGGAAGCTGCAGGGGCTATCCAATAGTAATGATAACCCGCCCAGCTCTGGAGTGGCTACATGGGATGCGGAGAATTCACACGCCAACATTGACAGTGGGATTCTATCCCGTGGCGCTGGCGCGAACCCCGTAAGCACATTGAAAGACACATTTGCATGGCGCAATGCAGATGAATCAAGTTTGGCGGATGCCATAACGGGTGACCGTTACGCGGCTTTTACAATAACCGCTGAGAGTGGGTATCACTTCAGTGTTACAGAGGTGGAATTTTGGCTTTCGATCGTGGACTTGAGTCAGGGGCGGGAACTGGCCTTGTTTTCGGATGCCACCGGATTGACCGCGAGTGATGCACTTTGGACGCTTACCCCAGACAATAATAAAGCACAGTACACGATCGATCTCTCTAGTGAATCGATTGAAGATGTGACCTCCGTGGAGTTTCGTTTGTATGCTTGGGGAGCAGACAACGAATGGCGAGCACAAGGATTCGGTTTCGATAACGACTGGGGCGATCCCAACCGCGAAATCGGCCTGAGCGTGAGCGGCTCAGTTGAGCTTATCCCCGAACCCGGCACGATTGCTCTTCTCAGCATGGGCTTCATCGGACTTGTTGCGGCCCGCCGCCGCATGCGCGCGTAAGCTTCCAGCAATTTTCTTCATACTCCTTAAGAGAACGCCCCGCTAAATGCAGGGCGTTTTCTTTGGGCTGATGCTTCCGGGCATTAGCGTCTTACGGGAAAGCGAACACAACTGTAGCCGGGCTCGCTGGGTCAGGGATGAAACCTGCGTCAGGAAACCACGGACAGGAATGTCCGTGCTCCATCGCCGACAAACCCACCGAGATTCCGCGGCGGCCTACTCCACCGTCCATTGCAGCACGGTCATCGAGTGCGGGGGGAGGATAATCTCCGACCCGGACGCAAATTCCTCCAGTAGGCCAGAGGTGATTCCAACCTGCGGTGCGGGCAATTCGAGTTCATTGTGCGCATTGATATCGTCCGCGCCCAAGCGCGTCCACAAGGCGGACTGGCCCGCAACAGTGTCTCTGAACTCCACCAAGGCCGTAACGGGGCGCTCCACTTCCAGGTTCAACAGGATCATCGAGCGCATCGGCCCATCCGCAAACGGCAAGGCCCGAACGGCGGGCCACTGGCGCGCCTCTTTCCATGTTCGCGCATTCATATCGTATACCGGCGCTTCATACATGGGGACCCGGCCCTCATAGGCCACTTTCAACAAATCTCCGCCCAACGCCACATTCGCCAACTGCAACGCCTGCCAGTGCGGCCGGTAACGCACCTCCTCGTTCTTCATACTGAGCACCGCGCCGAATAACCGCACGTCCTTGATCTGATAGGCCGTATTGATATGGCCGAACATGGTGAAGAAACACTGATTGCGCGCCCCGTGTTCCTGCAGCATGATCAACTTGTTTTGCGCGATGTTGAGGGCCCCGCCCAGGCTTTGCAGAAACCGGTTCCGGAACTCAGAGGAAGCCTCTCCATCCGCGGCGTGATGATTGGTTTCGTATACCGCTAGTTCCAGTCCGTGCTCTCGCGTGGCCGCCGCGTTGGCCTGCATCCCTTCATGTTCCAGCAAATGGGCGGGCGCGTACCCGAATAACCAGCGATAGAGCGCCCGCTGATCGCTGCCTAAGCGCTCCTCGACTTCCGGATCAAGGCGGTGAATCAAGTAGGTAGCAATGGCGAACAGATCGGCATTCGATGTATCGGCGATAATCCGCCGGTTCAACCAGTGGTTGACGTTCTGGCCCGCGCTACTGAACACGATATTGGGGCGATACCATTTGGAATTCCGCCCCGCCTCGAAGAGCTCGCGCCAGTACTCCGGGCCGCTGTAGCCGCTCGACATAAAGGGGCCCCACTGATTCCACGCTTCGTTACCGAATTCGACAATGATCTCGTTAAAGACCTCCGTCCAGGGTTCTTCCTGGCCGAGCTGAGCTCGCAAGCGCCCCAGCCCCGTATCTGCCGGCGCCGCTATATACTCCATGAACTGCTCCAGCTCTTCCGCCGTCAACACGCCCGGCAGGCAATACCAAGGATCCGCGCCGATCTCCTTGCACAACTCATAGAATTCGTGCATCGAGAATCGATGCGTAAACGGTCCGCCTTCCGGACCCGCTTTCATCCAAGGGGAACCGCTGAACCGGAACGATTGAATGGGCGGGCGTATGGCATTCGGGATCGTGTTCCCGCCCATTTGCAGAAACCGAAGCACCCCGGGCTGAAGACGCCGCAATTGGTCGACAAACAAGTCACTGAATGCGGTGGGATTACGACCCACATGACGAAACAAGATATCATCAATCAACACGACACCCCGCTCAACTTCGATCAAGGCGGTAAAGATGTTTCCGGCGAACTCATCCACGGTGAATGCAAAGGCGAAATCGGACCATTCCCGCTCGACCTTCACCTGCTCCCGACCCGGCCCGCTAATCGTAATGCGGGGATTCCCCGCCACCGCCCGGGCGCGGAAACTCAACGTCCAGTCACCGCGCACCTCGGCAAATTCCGTGTAGCGCCCGGGGATGCGGATGTATGCCTTATCCTCCCGCCCGTCCATCTGGAGCGCTGTGTACCCGAAAGAGTCGGGAGCCGTGTCGCCCTGAACCAGCTCATGACCCGGCGAGGTCCAGAAACCGCCACGTGTGACGTTGAAGTGTCCTTCGGACAAGCCGTTGCGTTCGATCATCACCGCGCAATTGTTTCCCGGGTTGGCCGGAACAGGGCGATCAAAAAGGATGAAATCAATCTCGCGTTGCTGGTTTCCGTCGTCAAACACGCGCCGCTCCACACCGGCTACCCGCCCCGTCATGCCTTTCCCGGGCCCGTTGAGTATCCGAAAACTCGCGCCTTCTGTTCGCCGCCAAACCTCATGATCTTCCGGCACGGTCGTAATTGCCTGCCAAGTGAACAATCCTTCTTCGGTCTGTTGCGGGCCCCAGAAGATCGACCGATACATCGTGCCTTCGAAATTGAACGCGGCGCGCGTCTTGGAAATGGAGCCGGCATCCCAGCCGGTATCATCGATGTTCATGCCGAATCGTTTCACGTCAGCCACGTGAACCTCGTCGGAAATGACGATGCGAAACGGCTCGGCAAAGGCACCGGTCACGTATCCGATCATCAACAGCCCGGTCACCCCCGTCATTCGCCACAGATTCGCTATCATCCGCACTCCTCGATCGATGTTTATCAAGTTGCCCGATAGAATATGGCACAGCGAGGAACCGTCACCTATACGGGAATACGAAAAAGAGTATCGCGCACACGACACCGCGCCCAACGCCCCTTTACGCGGCGGGCTAAATAGCTCAGCATACACCCATGTCCGCCACATCGGATCGCCCCAATATCCTCATCCTGCTGACCGATCAGCAGCGCTACGACACCATCGCGGCGGCGGGCCACCCGCACATGATCACGCCGAACCTGGACCGGCTGGTGCGGGAGGGCTGCCTGTTCGATCAAGCCCATTCACCAAATCCAATTTGCGTTCCGGCGCGGCACGATCTATTGACCGGGGCGCCCGGACACGTGCATGGCTATTTTGACAACAGCGAGCGCCCCATCGCCGATCCCGGCACCCCCACGCTGCCCGGCGTTTTCGCCCGTCACGGCTATCGCACGGCGCTAATTGGGAAAGGTCATTTCCACCCGCCCACCACGGCCTACGGCTATCAGGAAACCCTGTTAATGGAGGAGATTCCGAAAAGCGTGGATGATGATGCGTATTTGCAGTTTCTGGCCTCACGCGGACTCGCCGATCTTCGAAATATTCATGGCGTGCGGTCCATGATCTATCACGAACCGCAAGCGCCCATAATGAGCGAGGCGAACGGTGGCACCCGTTGGGTTGGACAACGCGCTGCGCAATGGATCGCCGACAACGGCGACGCACCGTTCCTGCTCTCCTGCCACTGGATCGCGCCACATCCGCCTTGGACCATTCCCGCCAATAAGGCCGGGCTTTATGCAAACCGTGTGCTGCCCGGGTCGGCACCCGGACCTCGGGGCACCCCGTTCCCCAAGGCGCCCAGCACATACTACGGCGATGACGACTCGCCAGAGGAAAAGCGCCGGATCCGCGAAGCCTATTACACATCCGTCACCATGGTGGACGAGGCCGTCGGCCTCGTGCTG
>SLAD01000036.1 GCA_007126995.1 Kiritimatiellia bacterium
ACATGGAAGTCCAAATCCTGTTTCACAATAACAACCCCATCGAAGTCACTCTGCCATTCTTTGTGGAAAAAGAGATTGTCGAAACGGAACCCGGCGCGCGCGGCGATACCGCGACCAACGTGCAGAAACCCGCCAAGATTGACAATGGCTATGAACTGCAAGTGCCGATCTTTATCAATCAAGGCGATCGCGTGCGCATCGACACACGCACGGGCAAGTATTCCGATCGTGTGTCGAAGGGCTTCTGAGCCCGCCTCACGGACGGCTGCCCTCCCCCTGTTGCGCCATGTCTGACGTGATTCGACAACTGGCTAACAAATCGGCTGCCTTGCAGATTCGAGCAGCCGTAACGAAGGCGATCCGCGACTTTTTCGACGCACAAGGCTTCCTCGCTGTCGACACCCCCGTCCGACTGCGCGCGCCCGCGCTGGAGCGGCATATCGACGCGGAACCTTCCGGATCCCACTTTTTGCGCACCTCGCCCGAACTGCACATGAAGCAATTGCTGGCGGCGGGCTATGACCAAATCTATCAACTGGGTCCCTGCTTCCGGCGCGGCGAACAGGGACACTTGCATCATCCGGAATACACCATGCTGGAATGGTACCGTAGCAACGCGGATTACCGGGACATCCTGAACGATACCATCGCACTGGTCCGCGCTATCCAGCGGGCCATCGATCAGCCCGACCCACTGCGGTGGCAGCAGCAAGCCATTCGGCTACAGGATGAATGGCTTCAGATCACCGTGCAGGACGCGTTTTTGAAGTGGGCGGACTGGGATCCGGTCAGCGACTACGATGCGGACCGATTTGACGTCGACTTGATCGAAAAAGTGGAGCCGGCCCTCGCCCGCGAAGAAACGCCGGTGATCCTGATGGACTACCCCACTCCAGCTGCGGCGCTGGCACGCCGGAAACCGGATCAGCCCGAGGTAGCGGAACGCTGGGAGCTCTATATCGGTGGCATCGAAATAGCCAATGCCTATTCGGAACTCACCGATGTCGAGGAGCAACGCGCCCGTTTCGAGCAATGCGCCAAGGAGCGGGCGGCCGCGGGCTTAACCGTGTACCCGCTCGACGAGGCATTCCTCGAAGCGCTGCCAGACATGCCGCCCAGTGGCGGCATCGCCCTGGGTGTGGATCGGCTGGTGATGCTCTTCGCCAACTGCACCACCCTTGCCGACGTCACGACGTTTCTCGAATAGCAATCAGCCGAACAGATCCAATTGGTTCGTCGGCGGCGCCTTCTTGGGCGCGCGATGCTCTGCCAGCTTGGGTTGCCCGCTTTCGCCGAACTCCCCTTCCTCCAGATTGGTGAGAATTTCGTTGGCGCGGCGAATCACTTCATCGGGCAGGCCAGCCAGACGCGCCACCTGAATACCGTAGCTCTTGTCGGCCGCGCCGGGTGCAATCTTGCGTAGAAACGCGATTTGATCGTTCCGCTCACGCACGAGCACATTGTAGTTCTTCACGCCCGGCAAGGTGCGCGCCAAATCCGTTAACTCGTGATAATGCGTCGCGAACAAGGTCTTGGCGCGGACGTCCTGATGATTGTGCAAATACTCCGCCACCGACCAGGCAATACTGATGCCGTCAAACGTGCTCGTGCCGCGCCCGATTTCGTCCAACACGATCAGGCTGCGGGGCGTGGCATTGTTGAGGATGTTCGCGGTCTCCTGCATTTCCACCATGAAGGTGCTGCGCCCGCGGGCCAAATCGTCACTGGCGCCCACGCGGGTAAACACGCGATCGACCAATCCAATCTCCGCCGCTTCGGCCGGCACGAAGGAGCCCGCCTGCGCCATCACCACGATCAGGGCGACTTGCCGGATATAGGTGGATTTGCCCGCCATGTTCGGTCCGGTAATGATCGCCAACTGATTTTCACGGCCGTCCAACAACGTGTCGTTCGGCACAAAAGGTTCCGCCGTGGTCATGGCCTCGATCACCGGATGGCGCCCTTCCTCAATCCGCACCATATCATCCTCGGTCATCGTGGGCCGAACATAGCGCAGGGCCAATGCCCGGTCAGCCAACGAGGCCAACACGTCCAACTCGGCGACCGCCAGCGCGATCCGCTGAATGCGTTCGGTCTGCTCGACAATGGTCGCCCGCAGGTCCAGAAACAACTCGTACTCCAAACCCAGCGATCGTTCCTGCGCGCCCAGAATTTTGTTTTCGTACTCCTTCAACTGCGGCGTGATGAAGCGCTCGGCGTTGACCAGCGTTTGTTTGCGCGTGTATTCAGGTGGCGCGTCGTCCAAGTTGCTCTTCGAAATTTCGATGTAGTAGCCGAACACCTTGTTGTGCCGGACCTTGAGGTTCTTAATGCCCGTCCGCTCCTGCTCTTGCGCCTGATAATCCGCCAACCACTGTCGCCCTTCGGTCGCCGCCGCCCGCAACTCATCCAGTTCGGCGTGATAGCCTTTACGAATCATGCCCCCCTCACGCAACGTCACCGGCGGCTCGTCGGCGATGGCGTCGCGAATCAGCTTCACGATCCCGGGCATGGGCTCGATATCCTGGGTGAGCGACTGCATGCGTTCCGCACTGCAGGCGTTCGCCAGATCATGCAGCAACGGCAGCGCTTCCAACGATTGCGCCAAGGCATTCACATCGCGCGCGTTGCCGGAACCTGCACCCAAACGAGCGACCAGACGCTCCAAATCCTTGATCTCGGCCAACTGATCACGCACATGTGCCAGTCGGCCACGCTCTTTCGATAACTCGGCAATCGCATCATGGCGCTGTTGAATCGTCTCCAAATGATTCAGGGGGCGTACCAACCATTCCCGTAACAGGCGCCCGCCCATCGGGGTCCGCGTGGCGTCCAGCGTCTTCAGCAACGTCGGCGCGTCCGCGCGTCCGCGCAGCGGCACGAGGTCGAGATTGGACAGCGTGGTCTCATCCAACAGCATATATTCGTCCGCCCGGCGAACGCGTAACTGCCGCACGTGGTTCACTTGACGATGCAGCTCCTGGCTGACGTAGTGCAATACGCCGCCGGCCGCGCCGACGGCCCGCGGCACATCGTCGCATCCGAATCCGCGCAGCGAATGGACCTTGAAATGACGTGTCAATAACTCGGTCGCCGCATCCAACTCGAACGGCCAATCATCGTGCGGGCTCAGGACCGTGGCAAGGCGACCATCCAGCACCTCGCGAATGGCGGGCGTCTCGGCTTGCTCCTCGGGCACCACGCATTCCGACGGCGCGTAGCGGACCAGGTTATCCTGCACCGCTGCGGCTGACGCGGCCTCCTCAATCCAGAAGATACCCGTCGATAAATCAATCCAAGCGAGTCCGTAGTGCCCGCCGCGATAACAGAGGCCGGCCAAATAATTGTTTTGTTTCGAATCCAGCACATTCTCTTCCAGAATGGTGCCCGGCGTCACAATCCGTACGATCTCGCGCCGCACAATGCCTTTCGCTTGGGCCGGATCCTCCATTTGCTCGCAAATCGCAATCTTCTTGCCCGCCTTGATGAGCTTGGAGAGATAGGCTTCAGCCGCATGGTAAGGCACACCGCACATCGGCACCTTGTTGCGCTTGGTCAAGGCGATGTCGAGCACCGAGGCCGCCACCTTGGCATCGTCAAAGAACATTTCATAGAAGTCGCCCATGCGAAAGAAGAGCAGCGTATCCGCGTCGATCTGTTTCTTGATCGCGAGGTACTGCTGCATCATGGGTGTAAGCGTGTCAGCCATAGGGGATCAGCATAGAGAATTGCCGGAGTCCGTGTCGAGTGTTGTCCCGTTTGTCATTGAGTGGGTCATTGGGCCATGTTAACCTGTCCGGTGATCATTTATGCATAAAGAAAGGAAAGCGCTATGAAGATGGTTTGTTTGGATGGATTCACGCTCAACCCCGGAGACAACCCCTGGACTGAAGTCGAAGCGCTTGGCGACCTCACCGTGCATGATCGCACCCCGGCGGACCAGATTTTGGAGCGGGCGGCCGGGGCAGAAGTCCTGCTGACCAATAAAACCCCGATCACCGCCGAAACCATCGCGGCCCTGCCCGACTTGAAATTCATTACGGTCTTGGCTACCGGCTATAACATTGTGGACACTGACGCGGCCCGCGAGCGCGGTATCGCGGTTTCCAATGTCCCGATTTACGGCACCGACACGGTGGCCCAGTACACATTCGCGCTACTGCTGGATCACTGCCATCATGTCGCCCATCACAGCGATCGCGTGATGGACGGCGAATGGGCGCGGCGCGGCGATTTTTGTTTTTGGGATTATCCGCTTATCGAGCTGGCGAACCTGAAGATGGGCATCATTGGGTTTGGCCGGATCGGACGCCGTGTCGGCGAGCTGGCTAACGCCTTTGGGATGGAGGTCCTAGCTGCCGATGTCTATCGCGGCGAGGATCCCGGTTATCAGCCTTTCGCCTGGAAGGAGATCGAAGAGGTCTTTAGTGAGGCGGATGTGGTCAGCCTGCACTGCCCCCAAACGGCTGACAATGTCGGATTTGTTAATCAGGCGCTACTTTCCAAGATGAAACCGAACGCCTTCCTGATCAACACGTCACGCGGGGCGTTGATCAATGAGAGCGATCTAGCGGATGCCCTGAACAAAGACGTGTTGGCGGGCGCGGCCGTTGACGTGGTTTCGAAAGAGCCGATTACCGACGATAACCCGCTGCTGGGGGCCAAGAATATTCGCATCACGCCGCACATGGCGTGGGGCACGCTGGCCGCCCGCACACGCCTGATGGGCACCACCGCCGACAACGTGCGGGCCTATCAGCAGGGCAAACCGATCAATGTGGTGAATGGCTAGACCCTAATGCGGGCGGCTCGGCAGGGACGCCTCGCCCCACCGTCGCGTGATGGGATAGGTGGGGCGAATCCTCTGGATGAGCCGCTCATAGACAAGCTCGCTGGGGGCGAGATTCGATTTACCCTCGGCCGTAGGCCTCCACGAAGCCCGCGTAAAACGCGCAGGCGCGCACCAGGTGATCGACTTCGACTTCCACGACGAGATTGGGACGGCTTTCCCGGGCCTTGCGAACCATACGCGCGAGAGCGTCACCCCCTCCCGCGCCGGCTGCGGCAAGGTGGTTGTCCTTGAGCATAATCCTGTCGAAGAGACC
>SLAD01000074.1 GCA_007126995.1 Kiritimatiellia bacterium
AGACTGGCTAGGGCATTTCCAACCTTCCAGCTATTCATTGTTGATGAAGGACGTTGGCTGTCATGGCACCGTCTATGGGATAACCTCTATGGTTACCAGGCAGTATCCAGCATCGATGTGCATAAGAGCCGCAAACAAGCGGCTGATACATGTGTACTCGTGCTTAATAATACCTACGACACACTAAATCGCCGCGACCCTAATGTAGCCTATGGAGACTACGGTTTCAACCTCTGGCACTTCCTCTGGCCATGGCTAAGTCCGACTGAAGAGATGTTAGCCATGCGCAAGCGCTCCCTACAAAGCTTATTCCTGCGCACCGGAGCTAGGATCCATCTACGTATGGGTTATGGCTCCAACGCCGCAAAGCTCCCCATTGTATTCAATGGCGCTATCACGGAGCTAGACATACAAGATGTCGCTACAGTGATTGCACAGGGCGACGGCATCGAGCTTACGAATAAGCTTGAGGTGGATAACCCCAATGCCACCACAGGCGGCTGGAAACTCCTCGGCGAGAAGGAACCACGCAACCTCATCATGTGGTTACTAGATGACCGCACATTCTATGAGAAGTGGTTAAAGGGTGGGTCACTGAAGCTGCATACAGTCCCTCGTGGCGTAGTGCACTTTGGCAACCCAGTCTATAAACCATTCGACCGTGAAGTAGAGATTGGCCAGAACATATATACAGCCACTAAGGGCAGAACTAAGTGGGATACCAGTGCTGAGAAGTATCGTACTGAGCCCCAGCCTGCCTGGGAATGGTTATGGTTGCCATTCAGGGCCGGTGTGGATGAGCCTAACTTATATATCTACGCCTATAACAAGACCGCATGGGATTTAATACAGATATGCGCAATGGCTATACCAGACTATAGGGCATGGGTGCACCCCTTCGAGCTACGCTCTACACTATTCTACGGAAGACCCTACTGGGGATTGGGATATAAGTATGAACATAAGGTCTCCCTAGACAATGAAGGCAATATTGACACCATCGACCTAGAGCTAGCTCGTAAGCCAATGCAACAGTTCCGGCTATACCATTCCTTCACGGATATCCTCAGTAATCAGATTAAGGCGAGCGAGGAAGACGTCTACACCAATGTTATAGGTATGTATAGCACTGATGACTATGACAATCCTAATCGTCAAGTATTAGTTAGCGCGGATACAGATATCTACCCAGAGCTACAACGGACAACCATTGTGCATACGGAACTTAGCACTCGGCCCGTTACTGGTGGTTGGCATACACTATCAGGAGCAACCTCACAGTTCGGTGCTGCCGTTGATAGATTGTCTCCTCATGGTACACCAAGACTAGCTAATAATATTGCAGTCAGCGCCCTGGTTAACTACCTTAAGGATATGTATAAGGGACAGTTAACGGTACTCGGCGACCCTTCAGTCAAGCCTCACGACCTAGCTTACATCTTCGATACCTATAATATGATGATGGGGAATATTGAGGTAGAGTCCGTAGTACATTCCTTCGGGCAGAATACCGGGTTTATTACTAGCATTACCCCTGATGCCTGTGTGTCTGCAGTAGACCCTTGGAACGTACAACGTTGGCAATGGTATGCCTCCTTAGGTATTGTTGCAGGGCTAGAGATTACCGGCATGGCGTGTAGTACTCAGCTACTTCGAGGAGCCGCTCGTGTCTATCACTGGCAAGCTGCAAGACTAGTTGGGCTTGGCGGTGCATTCAAGCCTATAGGTTCCGCACTTAAGAGTTTAGGACTAAAGGCTGGGGGCAAGGTGCCATCTGCCCTAGTACCTGGATACCTATCTAAGACGGCCATCGGGGCTAAGGATACATTCCTTGCGATCATTGGCAAGGGCGCCCCCACCACCATGTCAAAGGCACTTACGGCTAAGTTTAGCGCCAAGACAGCACTCGGGGCAATGATGGTTAAAGCACTACCCGCAATCATCATTGGATCCGTACTCTTCATTGTGTCCGAAGGTCTTATAGAACTATACAGCCGTAAGCTACAGAACAGGCAAGCGGTCATTATCGCACCGCTCACCCTGCACGGACGTGAGTTCTCAGCAGGGATCCATGGACACCAGGGCTGTGTAGTTGGCGATGAACCTGGCAAAGTTGATAAGGCACTCCAGAAGTGGCTTGGCTGGTTGCTCAGGTTTGACTATAATGCCGGAGAACGTGCTGTGGACTACTGGCCACAGGATGATATGAACGTGTCCCTAAGGGAGTGGAGATAGTCGATGGAGCAGGAGCTATTCGGCATTGACCGTTATATTAAGAAGATACTCACGGAGCGACCGGATAATGAGTTCCAGATTGACAGCATTGAGTACCAGCCTGACCAGTACTCAGGTATGTCCGCGCTTGACCCATCATACCGAGAACCTTCAGGGCCTCCAACACTAGCAACGGGCATACTCAGAGATACGGCAGCTTCAGCTGGCTCACGCTCAGCACATCATAAAGCTATATACAATCTCCTGAATCAGGGCAGGGTTCGCCTCGTGAGGCTAGATACAAAGTACTTTGACTTTGCTAATGGCAACCCACAGAACCAATATCTCCCTGATGCTAAACCTATCTTCGATGCCTTAGGTGCTGAATGGCTCAGACGTAAAGGCTCAAAGCTAAGATTGGGGTCGGGCTATCGCGGCCCCAGTCATAGACTACACCGTAGCGGCGGTTCTTCACATGATGTAGGCATGGCGGCAGACTTCTGGATTGATAAGAACAACCAACGCCTTGCCTATGAACTAGCAGACTTAGCATACAGCATGAAAGGCTTCGGTGGTATCGCCATGGCACGCGGCAACTCCTGGATGATCCATCTAGATGTAGGTAAGTATGGACGCTGGAGCTATAGTGATGGCCGCTACTCCCCTCGTTATCAATCACCCGCAGAACGGAGAGGTCATTAATGAACAAGGTAAAGCAGACAATCATTGAAGAGATTGTACAGCCAATGCTCAGTAACCATATGAGCATGGCCTCTGGCTATGTGTTGGATTATAATAGCACGACTAATAAGGCCGTGATTGAGTATATCAACCCGCATAACGGGGACAGGGGCATTATGCGCGAGGTTGTAATTAGCAGACCGCCCTTCGGGTTTCACCCTGTTGAGCCTAAGCCTGGCGACCGTGTGAGTATTAGCTTCGAGGGTGGTAACATACATGCACCCCGCGTAACAAGTTACTTCGATGAGCAATATCACCGCGAGGATGGGCCGCATGAGAATCTTACCGTGGAGTATGCCGTGACCGTACCAGACATCTTAAGTTATATATAGGAGCTATGCCCATGAGCTGGAAGGATAGATTACACCGCTATATACGAGCTGCTATGCCCATCGAAGAGGCATATCGTAAGAGTTATAGGTTCCGTGGCAATGAACCTGGGTTCGTACATCCCGTCACACATGCCTCCGTACGTATGCGTGATGATGGGGCCATTGATATCTTCGCGGGGGAACACCTTGGTATACGCCTTGACCCCAATGCTCAATCCGTCAACATCTTCGCGGATAAGTTCAATGTATGGAGCTCCACGACTTCCATACATACCGACCGCAATCATCTCCTCTGGAACTATATGCCCCTAAACCCACAGATCCCAGAAATGCAGGACCGTGTGGATAGGGATAACTGGCCACGGGTCGGACCTTATGAAGGGCAACGACGTTACTTCAAAGGATTATACGAGTACGAGGAATATATATGTGAGATTGATGATGATGGTAATGAGGTATGCGGCTGGGAACTGCAAAGTCCACGTTATCGCCCCTACCTCAGGGACCAGACACGTAGTATGATTACCATTGGCACGAAGAAGTTGAATGAGATGCTTGAGGAATTCGAGGTGAGCCAACGTGCGCTTTAGGACCGATATACATCTTACCGATGATGGCGATCTAGTACTAGAGCAAATACTAGGTAGTGGAGGGGAGCCATTAACAGATTGGCAAGGTACACCCATACGCGATTTCAGTATTGCCCAGGACAGACAAGTAGCTACACAGGGGTCCATGTGTCGTATTAAGACACAGATATCTGACTGGCGTGTATTCCCAACGCTCGGGGCTGACCTTGAGAGATTCATAGGGGAGCTGAATACACCAGAGACGGCTGAGCTCATCGTCGAGAATATCAGACACTCACTCATCTATGACTTCTTCATAGACAGGAATAAGCTAGAGGTTTATGCCGTGCCAGTGAATGAGAATGAGGTTATATTCTATATACGCATTGAATACCACCAGGATGCCCCCATGGTATTCGCGATACCCTTCGATTATTACAAGGGGATTGGAGGGCAGGAAGATTGATTACTAAGAAGACATCAGATGAACTACTAGAACAGATGACTACCTACCTGAAGGAGAACACACAGATTAACTACTTCGGCGAGGGTAGTATTGCGAAGTCTATCTTGGCTACGGTCAGTAATAGCATTGCCATGTACTACAATGATCTAGACTTCAATATGCGCATGGCATTCATTAGCACAGCTCGTGGAAGATTCCTAGATGCCATCGGTGAACTACTAGATTGCGAGAGGTTGTCTCATGAAAGCGATGATAACTACCGCTATCGTATCGTGCATCAGGTATATACTGCTCCAGGATCCAATGAAACTGCCTTGCGCATCAACTGTCGCCAAGTTGATAATGTTCGTGATGTACACCTGCGACCACATGTAAAGGGCGCGGGATCCTTCATGATTCACATTGATGTCATTGATCGCAATAGGCTCGATGAGACAGTACAAGCTGTACAGGATGTTGTGAGTCGCCATAAGGCATTTGGTATCTTAGGAGAAGTAACTACACCACGATATGTTAAGCTGCATATGGAGATACGCATAACCTTTAAGAAGGCATTGCCCGCTGCTGAGAAGCAGAGTATCGCCAGTGAATGCAAGCAAGAGGCAAGGAGCTACATTGACAACCTATCCATCGGCGAAGACTTCAGCTCCAACCAGGTAATCTTCCATGTACTGGGCGTAAGTGAACATATTCAAGGCATGGATGTATATAAGTTCGCTATCAATGACAGACCAGCCACCTTTGCTGGTAGACGGCCTAGCTGGAATGA
>SLAD01000282.1 GCA_007126995.1 Kiritimatiellia bacterium
ATCGCGTCCGGGTAACGCTTCAGTTGGAGGCGACACGCGATCAGGTAATCAGCCAGCGCAGTGTGCTGCATCAGACATTATATAATTTGCTGACCAACTCGCTCGATGGCGTGGGCGGTGAAACGGAGCTGATCGTGCGGACCGGCAACATTTCCCGCTCGGGGAGCGAGGAGCAAGCGGATCGAATCCAGATCGAGGTGATCGACACGCGACAAGGCCCCATGTTGATAGAGGCCCCCCACCCCTCGCTTGTGCTGACGCTCGACGAAACCGAGAAGGTCACCCCTCCCGAGCCCAAGCATCCACGGCGACTGGCGGCAAACGAGATTTGGGTGGTCGATGATGACAGCATCTTCTGCGAGATGTGTTCGCGCGTCCTATCGGATGACGGGCACCGCGTCACGAGTATCGCCAGTGGCCCCGAACTGCAAGCGCGCTGGCAGGAAACCGGGACCAAGCCGCAACTCTTGATTATGGATTTCAGTATGCCGGATTATAACGGGCTGGAACTCTGCAATTGGTTGCGGGAACAAGGGTGCCGCGCTCCAATCATTCTGGTCAGCGGGTTTTCGCCGGCCCACCCGGATATTGATCGCGCCCTGAAAATGCGCAAAACCTTCTTCCTGCAAAAACCTTTCCCCGTCCCCGAATTGGCCGACATCGTGTCGGTGGCGCTCGGCGAGACGCTGCTCGGCTAAGAAAGCACCGCTATCATCATTCCGGTATGGTTCGGAATTTCGCGGGCGAATTAGTCGAGACGGAGATACTTCCAATAGCCAGCCCGATTAAGGGCACAGCATCCGACACCACGCACCCGAAAGCGTGCTTCAACGCAGTGCCTCAAGATCAGAGGACAGCTCATCTGCCGGGTAGTCCACCGCATCCACCCCCGAGGCGGCCAAAACGCCGAGAAACTGTTCGATCGGCAAATCGGCCAATCTGGCTGATTCCGCCAAGGTCAGTAGTTTCTGCGCATAGAGGCTCGCCGCAAGACGTCGATGCAGCCCCAACTCTAGAAGCTGCGAATCAAAGGGAACCGCCAACGCGGCGGGACGTCCGTGTTTAGTGATCAAGGAAAGTCCTCCCCGATTGGCTTGATTTAATAGCTCGCCCGAGCGATTTCGATGGTCTCGGGCTGAAAAAACGTTCATGGTCTTCATGATGTGATCCTTCCTTATGGTGCCTGATTTTCCCGCAGGAGATGGACACAGTGCTCGTTTAAACTTCTGCCTCGTCGCCATGGATGCCACCCAGCATCAAGGTGGGGCACCTTCCTACATAGCACTGGTCCTCATCCGACCAGGTGTCAATAGGCTACAGGGTCAGTATGGACAAGAAAAAGCGGGGAGAAGCGTCAATTGGTCGGAATCATGTTCTGCGCCGATCCCTTAAAGCCCCAAAACCCCACCGGAAAACGCGCCTAAGACCCCAAAATTGCCACTTTCGCAGTCGTAAGTCATTGATGCTCTCGAGAAACCTGTGGTCCGACCCCGGCCGAACCGAATATGAAAAGCCCCCTCTTCCCGGGCAATTTGAGGCTTGAACGCGAGCGAGTTTTCGCTATTATCCAATGGTGTTTAATGCTCTTTAGTAAAATAATCCAATGGTGATGAATTGATACCTACTGCAGAGAAAGACCTTCTTGCATGGAAGAGCCGGGCAGAGAGAAAACCGCTGATCGTGCGCGGAGCCCGACAGGTGGGGAAGACCTATCTGGTGGAGACGTTTGGAGAATCTCACTTTCCATCCTTGGTGACCGTGAACCTTGAGCAGAAGGAAGACCTGCACTCCTTGTTCAACCGGATGGAATCCACGCGAATCGTTCAGGAGCTGAGTCTCTACTTCAACCAGCCAATCGAGCCGGGACGCACGCTGCTGTTCTTCGACGAGATTCAGGCCTGCCCAAAGGCTATCGCCTGCCTCCGATATTTTCATGAAGAGTTACCCAACCTGCACGTTATCGCCGCAGGATCTCTGCTGGATTTCGCCCTGCGCGAGTTTCGACACTCCATGCCCGTTGGGCGGATTGAGTACCTGCACCTCTACCCGATGAGTTTTCAGGAGTTCCTTTTGGCCATGGGGGAGAACGCCGTTGCAAAGCACATGGATGCCTATCGTGTTGGCGACGAACTCGGGGACGCCGTGCACTATAAACTGCGGGATCTGCTTCGTACCTATTTCTTTGTGGGTGGGATGCCATCGGCCGTCGCGGCCTATGCGGCGCGTCGAGACCTCCTGGAAGTACAGCGAACACTGGCATTCATCACGACAACCCTGCAGGACGATTTTGCGAAATACGGCACACGTGCCCAGCAGCGAAACATGCGACACGTGCTGCGCTACGCACCCCGGAATATCGGACGGAAGCTACGCTACGTGAATATCAGCCGGGAGGTCCGCTCCTCGGACCTGCGAACAGCTCTCGAGCTTCTTGACCTCAGCCGTATCGTGACGTTGGTCCGGCACACATCAGGGAATGGAGTACCCCTTGGCGCGGAAGCTTCCGAGAGCCATTTCAAACCGCTGCTACTGGACATTGGCCTGTGCAACAGCCTGTGCGGCTTAAGCCTGCCGGACGCGCCAGAATTGCTTACGGTTCAAGAGGGCGGACTTGCGGAGCAGTTCGTGGGACAGGAGTTGCGTGTGGCCGATTCCTCGTTTCAGGAGCACCCGTTGTTCTATTGGCACCGCGAGCAGAAAAACGCGAATGCCGAAGTCGATTACCTTCGGGCATGCGAAGATCAGATTGTCCCGGTTGAAGTGCGGGCAGGATCTCCAGGGAGCCTGAAATCACTTCAGGTGTTCCTCGCGGAGAAGAAGCGGAGGTTCGCCACGCGCTTGAATATGGACAAACCGTCGATCGGGACCTTCAAGGCTACAATCAGTAGCCGTAAAGAAACTCATGACCTCACCTATACGCTCCTATCCTTGCCACTGTACATGGCGGGACAACTTGATCGACTCATCCGCGAGCATCTCAGCAGTAAATGACACAGTCGATCTGGCCGAGTCGGTTGATTAGATTCGCACAATAATCGTCCACCGTAGTCATCCACCGAAACGGCCAAGCAGGGAGCGTGACAATGTTCCCGTTGGTACACGGACGGCGTGGAGCGAAGCGGGATAGCAGCCGCCGTGACAGCTTTGCTGCTGCGGCAAGCGAAGGCTGGTCGGGGCGGCGAGATTTGAACTCGCGACCTCTTGAACCCCATTCAAGCGCGCTACCAGTCTGCGCTACGCCCCGATAAAGAACCAGCTACTTCACATTACCCAATCCGGCTTGCAACGGCAAACTCGCAACCTGTCCGAACTCCTTCGGACCACGCTATCCGCCTTCGCTAAGGCTACGGCGGACAAGCCAGTCTGCGCTACGCCCCGATAAAAGCCATTCACTGCACACGATCCAGATGAGTGAAAACCGCGTGAAAGCTGAATAGGTGTACCAAGACTCGGGGCTGTGGTCAATGATTCGATTCAGGTAAGACGGACATTCCGTAAACCTGCCAGCGCTCGTTCTGAAACAGCAGATCGACGCGCGGATCGGTGAGTATTTGCATCGGTTTATGCGTGTGAATGGCGACAAACGCCGAGGCGGTCTTTTCCAGCTCGTCCAGGAGCGTGCTCGACGCGATCCCGTGTCTGCGTTCCTGGCGCCGGATGGCGTCCCAACGGGGCGTGGAGCGGCCGGAATAGCCGTTCACCAAATGAAGGCGCGGAAAGGATTGAAAATAGAGGATGTGGCGCGTGCTGCGCGAAAACGGATAGGACGGCAGCACGACGATGGGACCCTCCAATTGCTCGAAGAAGTCCTGTTCATCCGGTCTCGGCTCAACGAAGTCGGGCGGGAACACACGTTGAGGCGGACGAACATGCGCCGGGTCCAAGACTTGGAGAAGTGTGACGGCGACGAATAGCGCCAGCAGATAGGGCCTCGCGGCGAGCGGCTTACGCGCGTACCAAACCGCTGCGCCGATGGTGACGGCCACGACGAGTACCGCGTAGCCCAAATAAGCGATGCGGCCGACCGCGCGCATGGACGTGAACCCGGGGAACCACAATGCGAAGACGCCCCAGATGGAGGGGTCAACCGCTTCCCCGACAAAATACCGATGCGGACCCAGCGCCAAGCCGTACAGCAGCACTACGCAAAATGCGAGAAAGGCCATCATGAGCGCGAACGGCTGTCGACGGTAACGGCGACCGGTAATGATGAGATAAAGGACCAGCGCAACAAACACAAAGGCGACGCCGTAAATGGCGATCACGGTCCTGACCTCCCGCACCTTCAGAGCGATCAGCAGCAGTGAGAGTGCGGAGACCCAAAGGAGCGGCTGTTTCAGGAGATCGCGCCAGTGGATAAGATTCAGTTCCGGTAAAGCGCGCACCGCTATCACCAGCAGCGCGATCATGAGTCCGGGCCCGAACCAGGCGATGCGTTCATGGTGGGTGCCGGGGTAGTCGTAGAACAGGTTTCGCAACAGATCGTGCGTCAAGCCGTGTTGCGGTGTCCACAGCTCGCTCAGACGTATCGCGAAGGTGGCGACATCCGAGGCGAGATAGCCCTCATGGCCGAAGCGCATATAGGCCAGCGCCAACGGCAGGGCCAGCAGGGCACCAATCAGGCCTAGGCCGCGGGCTTGCCAAATATGCAGGCGGAACCGAGCCGGATCGGCGGCACATTGATGAATAGCCCACGCCAGGGTGATAATGCTGCCAATCACCGCGAAGTATGGGGCGCAATACAACATTAACACCAGCGGCAGGGCCACGGGCCATAAGCGTCTCGCCCCCGGGTCGCGGGCATAGTGGAACATGCCGCCGAGCAGTACAAATATCCCGAGCGAGGTGAGATTTTGAAGGTGCTTGAAGTGATTAAGGAGCACGGCCGGCGTGAAATGGGTCACCGCCGCCAAGATCGGCACCCACCAAAAGACCAAGGTGGGCAACTCAGGGAAGTGGTCCCGCACCCAAGCGAGCACCTGATAGAACAGATAACAGAGCGCCGCAAAATGAATGGCAGACCAGAGCATACCGGTCAGCCAGAAGGCGTCGATGCGAGACGGC
>SLAD01000419.1 GCA_007126995.1 Kiritimatiellia bacterium
CCACAATCATCGATCCGGCATTATGAACAATGGCAGCGGCGATAGGGGCCAGCATCCCCAAGCCGGACAGAGTCAAGCCACCGATGATGAATAGACACCCGATCGCCAAGTTTTGATGAATCACCAATCGGGCCGCACGCGACAACTCGATCAAGAAAGGAATACGTCGCAAATCATTATTCATCAAGGCCACCGTGGCGCTATGAATCGCCACATCGCTGCCGGCCGCCCCCATCGCAATGCCCATATCCCCGGCGGCCAGAGCCGGCGCATCGTTCACGCCATCCCCGACAAAAACCACCCGATAGCCGTCGCGATGGGCCGCTTCGACAAACGCGACTTTCTCGTGCGGCAAGCACTCCGCCTTGAATTCCGGACAGTGAATCGTCTGCGCGACGGACTCGGCCACGCTCTGCCGGTCACCGGTCACCATCGCCAATCGCCCAATCCCTAGTTTCGTCAAGGCCTCCAGGCTTTCTGCGGATTCCGGTCGCACTTGATCGGCGAGCCCGATCCAACCCTGATACGTCCCATTCACTGCAATAAAGATGGCGCTGACGCCGCGCGCCCGCTCCGTGTAGTCGTGCGTGAGATGCGGATCATCAACGCCGCTGGCTTGCAGCCAGGTGGCCCGTCCGGAAAGGACGCCGTGACCGTCGACCACGGCGCAGACGCCTTGGCCGGCCTCTTCGCGAAACTCGGTCGGCTCTTCCACGGCTACACCGGTTTCGCGGGACAAGCGTTGCAGCGCCAGCGCTGCCGGATGATTACTATGCAGTTCCGCGCTCGCGGCCCAGCGCAGCAGATCCGATGATTGTATTCCCGGACGCGGCGCTAGTTGAGTGACGCCCAGCTCGCCGGTGGTCAGGGTGCCGGTCTTGTCCAGCACGATCATGTCGATGTGGCCCGCAGCCTCAAGATCCTGCACGTTCTTCACGAGCACGCCCAGGCGCGCCGCCGCCGACAGCGCCGCCACCATCGCCGTCGGTGTTGCCAGAATGAAGGCACAGGGGCAGGCAATGATCAGCAGGGCAATGACGCGACTCCAGTCGTCCGTGAAGAACCACACCAGCGCGGCCAGCATGAGGGCAACCGGAGTGTAATAGCGGGCATAGCGGTCGATAATCCGCATTAGCGGCAACTTGGATTGCTCGGCGGCCAAAATGAGTTCCCGCACGTGCCCCAACGTGGTGTCTTTGCCGATGCGTGTGATCTCGATTTCAATCGCGCCGGTGAGGTTTTGGGTGCCGGCAAAAACCTCGTTGCCGACCGTCTTATCGCGCGGCAGGGATTCGCCGGTGATGGTGGCTTCATTCAGCGTCGTGCCGCCTTTGCGAATCACGCCATCGGCTGGGACTTGGTCGCCGGGTCGCACACGCAGGCGATCGCCGACCTGCAAGTTATCAACTGCAACCTCCTCTTCGTCACCTCCCGCATTCAGGCGCCGGGCTGTTTTCGGTGTCATGCGGATGAGTTGTTCGATGGCTTGATGGGCGCCGGCTGCCGATCGCGTTTCGATCAGCAAGGCCAACAGCATGAAGAAGGAGATCACGCCCGCCGTCTTGTAGTCGCCGGTCGCCATGGCCGCCAAGACCGCGATGGCGACCAGCTCGTTCATGTACACGTGGCCCTTCCAGAGGTCCCGTATCGCCGTCCAGAATATCGGTATGGCCAGAATGAGCGCGCCCAGAAAGGCGCTGATTTCAGCCGCCAAGGGGTTGGCGGCGTAGAGCCATTGCGCGATGAACGCGTTCACGACGAGCGCTGTGCCCAGCAGCATCGCCAGCATCAGCGGCCATGAACGGGAAGCGGTGTCGGCATGTGAGCGTACTTGCATCGTCTCTACGGTCCCACGCGCAGACGGAGTTCGCGTTGTCCGTCTTCGCGCTCGTAAATGAATTGTTGTCGATCAACCTGCGCCAAAATATTGAGCACACGATTTTGCCAGATGCTGTGCGTGATCAATTGAGGATTGTCGCGCACCGCATCGCGTACGGACAAGAACAGGTCGGCATCGGCCGCCGCCTGACTAATAATACGTTGACGCGTTGTCTCTGCTTCGGCGCGTAACCGAGCAACCTGCCCTAGGGTTTCGTTCTCGATTCGGGCGGCGTACGCGCGGGCGGCGCTGACGGCGCGGCTGCGATCCTGCTCCGCCTCAATCACCGCCTCGAACGCCGCCTCGACTTGCAGGGGCGGAGCCACGCTGACCAGATCCAGTCGCTGAATATCCAGTCCAATATCCAATTGAAGCAGACGTTGGCGAAGCACGCGATCCACTTCACCGCGAAAGCCTTCGATATCCGTGCGCAACAACTGATCCACTGGCCACTGTTGAGCAACACGAATCACAGCCCGATCCAATTCCCAGCGCAGCAGTCGTTCGGGTTGCTCTATGCCAAAGAGAAATTGTTCGGGGTCGCCGACGGTGTAGTGCAGCGCCCAGCGGCTGTGGACGATATTGGCGTCGCCAGTCAGCAAGTACCCGTCCCGCAGCGGCCGCAAAAAGGGCGCGCCGGCGCGTGCGCGTGTTTCCCATTGCTGTAGCGGCATGGATTCGTACCAATGCGTATCGATTTCGATCGATTGAATCCGTTCCGCCGGCACGCGCACGATCTCGCTGATCGGTTTGGGCCAGGTCCAGTGCAATCCCGGCCCCTTCAGTCGATCTGCGCCGACGCCCGCGATCCGACCGAATGTCAGCACGTACGCCCGCTCATGTTCGCGCACGATAAAAATGCCGGAGCCGAGATAGGCCAGCGATAACAGGATCATGATGCCGGTGAGCACACGGAAGCTCACACGCAGCGCGTCCGTCAAGGCGGCATGCGCCGGATCGGGTGGGCGTTTCGATGGCTGAACGTCGTTCATTACCAAGCTCCCGACCCTTTCAGTAGATCGAACGGTTCCATATCAGTGCCGAGCACAACGGAAGCCTGATTGGTCATGATGGTTTCCAGCGCATCCAGTTTGCGCAGGAAGAGCGCGAGTTCCGGGTTGTCGGTGAAGACCTGATAGGATTCCGCGGCGGCGGCCTCGCCTTCGGCTCGAATGCGTTGCGCTTCGGCGGCGGCGCGCGCCAGTTGCTGTTCCCGCTGACTTTCTGCGGCGGACCGGATGCGTAGGGCCTCGCTTTCGCCCTCGGACCGATACCGCTCGGCCAGCTCGGTGCGTTCCGCCCGCATGCGATCGAACACGCGTTCGGTGATCGCTTCCGGCAAGCCGATCCGGTTGATACCGATGAATAGGATTTCCACGCCGTAGCGGTCATGAGCCTCGGTCTGCATCGCTGAAATGATTTCGGCTTCAATTTCATCAAATCGAATCGCTTCCCGCTCGACGTTGATCAAGTGCGAGAACGCGTGGCGTCCCAGTGTGGCGCTGGTGTAGTTCCGCAGCAGGCCTTCGAGATTGCGTTGCGCTTGTTCCGGGCTGCCTACCCGTTCGAGAAAGGGGATGGGATCGATGATGCGCCACCCGGCATACAGCGAAATCAGGATGTTCTTTCCGTCACGCGTTAGCACCTGTTCGAAAGGCCCCTCAAAGCTTTGGATGCGCTGATCAAAGCGGTAGAGTCGTTGGATCGGCCAGGGCCAGCGATTGTACAGCCCCGACTCGGTCAGGCCCCGCTCCGGTTTGCCGAACGTGGTCACAACCACCGCCTCGCCCTCGCGCACGATGAAGACCAATTGCAGCATAATCAACAAGGCGGCGACGGCGATGCCACCGATAAAAAGCCATATTTTTCGGGTCATAGGAATCGATCCTCCATGTCGAGTAGACCAGGGCGATAGGTGGAACGTTGCGGATGCAGGTCCATCAGAATCACTTCAAGATCCGGATGCGTCGCTACAATGTGCTTCGTGACCGGCGCCAGCGCGCGGGACAGGGCATCGAAGTAAAGGCGTTGGGTATAAATTCGATCCAGCGATTGAAAAAGCGCCAACTGCGTCGCAAAGACGTCGGCCTCGGCTTGCGCAATCGCGCTGCGACGAACACGGTCAGCCTCGGCTCCGGCCAGCAATTCATCCGCCTCCGCAGCCGCGAGCGGGATGGTGCGATTCCGATAGGCGCGCCCCTGCAGGATCGATGTCTCGCGTTCTTCCAGCGATCCGATCACCGATTCGAAAGCGGGCGCGACGGGGATAGGGGGATGCGCGCCATGCAATCCCACAAACAACAGTTCGAGTCCCAGGCCCATGGTATCGGCGGCCGCCTGAACGCGCTCCTGCAGTTGTTGTCCGGCCACCTGCCGGTCTTCGCCCAGCAAGTCGAGCAGATCGCGACTGGCCAGCTCGCGCGTCAAGGCGCGTCGCGTTGTCAGGCGCAGGGCCTCGTCCGCATCGTGATGCGTGTAGACGTATTGATAGAGATTCGTTACGCGGTATTCAACATGCAGGTTCACGGTGATCAGGTTTACCGGCACGGCGAGATCCTCGTCGTCCGTTTGCGCCTGCTGCATCAGGTCGCGGCTGGCGACAATGAAGGGTTCTTCGCTGAGGTAGTGGGGTTGGGTCCAGACCATCAGCGGCGGGGTCGCGGCGGACGGCTCTTTCTCGAAGCCGATCTGCAACGTGCGGATGCGGCGCGCGGGATGGCGACGCACCGTATCGAACGGCCATGGCCGTTTGAAATGGATGCCGCTCGTGAGTACGCGGGGTTCCCCATCGCTCAAGTACGGATTGCCGAACCGTTCAAGGATCGCTTCCTCGTCCGGCCCCAGCACAACGATCATGGAAAAGCTGTAGAGCAAGAGGATTTGCAGCACGATCAGTGGGGCCAATGCCCGGCGCAGAAAACGATAGAATCCGGTTTGGGAGACATTGAAGCCGAACTGATAATCAAGCGATTGTGCCAAGCCCATGCTCCATGAGCGCGGATCGGTAAGCAGGCTGGTGAGACGGCTCTCGTACGTGGTGACCGGACGATCCTTCTTCTTGGGCATATACAAGTAGACGATCGTGTTGACCAGAAACTCGATGGCGAGGACGATCAGATAAACCGCCAGCGCGCGGCGTATCCAAAGCTCGGCGGGGACGCCCGCCAATTCGGTGATTAAGAGGGCTATGCCGGCCAGGGTGAGCGCCAGCGCGGTCAGCAGCGTAATGTGACCGGGGCCACGGAGCAGCCGGTAATCGTCGTGTCGCGACAGGCCAATCGTATAGCGGCCGAACAGGAACAGGACGAAGGCTTGGCCCCAAATCACCGCCATGGTGAAGGCGCGTTCTTCACCTGCGGCCATGCTGAGCCAGTCGATCAGCAAGAGCCGATAGCCCCAATAGCCCATCAAGACGGCCAGCAACGGGGCCAGCGCGGGCATCATCCATTTCTCAAACTGGGCGCGGGCTTGTTGAGTGGTTGCCAAGCTCGATTCATCTTCATCGGGTATGAACATGGAACGAGCCTGGTCGCCTGTTTTGATGGCCTCCGCGGCCTGTCGTTCCTCCTCGCACACGCGCTGAAACCGTTGTCGTGTCCAAATCGTGCCGGACAGGACGGCCATGAGGGCGAGATAGGGATAAAGCGCGTGGAGCACATGGAGCGAGGCCCGCGCGGCTAGCCCGTGCGTGATCAGCCACCCGACGACGGCAAGTGCACATAGCGCGAGCATTAAGCGCTCGCCACGCCGCTCAGCGCGCTTCAAGCCTGCACCTCCATGCGCTGGAAAGCTACCATGCCGATCAGGAGTACGCCGGATAAGTAGAGCAGGGCATACGCGGCGCTGAGCCCGACATAGCTGTAGGGGATCAGGCCGTCACCGGCCAAGGCATCCACAACCCAAAAGTGTTGCCAGTTTGGGGTCACACGGTAGAGGAACGACGCCAGTCCGTGCGTTTCCGCCCATCGCCCGAAGTAGTAATCGGAGAGCAGACCCAGCAGGAATACGCCACCGCAAATCGAGAGGGTCGGGATCGTCTTTAAGCGCGTGGCCAAGGCTACACTGATCGCGGCCAGCACGAGGACCGCCAACGTAATCAGTAACCCCGCCGGCAAGATGCGGAAATCGTACAGGGCGCCAAAGACTGTTAGACTGCCATGGTCATCAACGAAACCGACGAACAGGAAGGCCAGGGTCAACAACAAGAACAGCCAAGCGAAGGCATTGGAGACGAACGGGCGCCGCAGGAAGAAATTGATCAGACCGCCCCCGATAAAAGCCCCGACGATGGCGGCAATGAACGGCCAAGCCGACCACCAGTCGACTATATAGGCCTGACGTGCGGTGCGGGCAGAGATGAGGACCGCCATCAAGAGGCCGGCGGCAAAGGCCAGCATAACGGCGGCAATGCCGGCAAATTTCGCCATGAAGAACAAGGGGCGCTGAATTGGTTTGCTAAGCACTGCGGAGACGGTGCCGCGACGAATTTCGCTGAACAGCGACGCGCAAGCCAGATGCGCGCCCAGCACGAGCCCCGAAACCCACATCAACGCCAATGCGCCGTTCCGCACAAATATAGCCGATTCGCCCAACGTGTGTGAAAGGATAAGGGGCATCAGCGCGATCAGCATGAGCACCGAGGCAAACAACAGGAAAGCCAGCGGCTGCCGGATCGCTTCCAGCGCCGTTAAGCGGGCTATGGTCATAAATTGCCGAAGTGCGAACATTACGAAATGCTTAGACCGGGGTTTATTGATAACGTTCGATCAGAGTATGCCGTCGAAGGGCACGGAGGGCAAGCGGTGACCGCTCGTACTTATTCACCGACGCGTGTGGCCGCCTCGCGACCGCTGCGAATGCAGTCGGGCAAACCGATGCCGTTATAGCCGCTGCCTGCGACATGGAGGCCCGGGACCGCCTGCACTTCGTCAATCAATTGCCGCATCCGGGCGGCGTGTCCGACATCATATTGCGGATTGCCGCGTGGCCAGCGAAACACGCGATGAACGATGGGGTCGGCGGTGAGTCCCCAAGTTTCGCGCAGCTCATCCCGGACCAATTGAACCAAGGCGTCATCGTCGAGATCGACCAACTCTTCCCGTCCTTCGCCACCGACGAATGCGCGCAGGAGGGCGTGGTCGGCGGGTGCTCGTTCCGCGAACTTTACCGAACTCCAGGTGCAGGCCAATATGCGGCGTTGCTCCGAGCGCGGGATGACAAAGCCGAAGCCGTTCATCGGTTGGCTCACCTCGGCGAGCGGCAGACGAAAGCCTAGCGAGACGGTGGCGGTGGAGACATAGCGCATGGCGTTGAGCGTATCGCGGGCAGTCGGCACTAGCCCACCCAGCAGGCGCCCGGTTTCGAATAGCGGTGTCGCAAGAATGACATCGTCAACAGTACGAGTGGCGCCATTCACGGTCAGTGACCAGCCGTCCGATGCGCGCGTGATCTGCTCGACCACTTGCCCCGTCTGGCAACGATCTCCGAGCCGATCAGTCAAGGTCTGGACGAGTTGTCCCATGCCCTTGCGCAAACTCATAAACATTGGCGTTTCCGTCTTCTTGTTTTGCTTGGCGGATGCCCGCATCGCCCGGATCAGGCTGCCGTGTTTCCGCTCCATCGCACGAAACATCGGGAAGGTCGACATCAGGCTGAGACGTTCGGGGTCAGCGACATAGATCCCGGCCATCAATGGCCCACCGATCTTGTCGGCAGCCTCCTTGCCGAGGCGGCGAGTGATGAAGGCGCTGATGCTTTCATCCTCGTCGTCAGCGCGCGCGGGGATAAAGGGTTCGAGTCCCATGCGTAACTTCGCAGGCCACGAAAAAAGCGGTGAGCGCAAGAATGGGGCGATGCGGGTCGGCACGGTCAGGCGGAAACCATCGGGCATCGGGCAAAGCCGCCCCTTGACCAGTATGTAGACCTTTTGGGCGGCGCTGTTACAGGGGATGCACTCGGATTCAAGTCCCAGCTCGCGACAAAGGGCCAAGCCCCAGGGCTTTTGCGTGATAAAGGAGTCCGGTCCGCCCTCAATCGTGAATCCGTCAATTTGTTCGGTGACGATCTTGCCGCCGAGCCGGTCGGATCGCTCATAGAGTTGCCAGTCGATGCCTGGAGTCTTGCGGCTGAGTTCAGAGGCAGCCGCCAGACCGGCCATGCCCCCGCCGATGATGGCGACGCGCTTCATGGTGACGGGGCAGTTGCTGTGTGGCGGTGTACTTCATCGATCAACACGGCCACATGCTCGGTGGGCGTGCGCGGCAGAACACCGTGCCCCAGATTGAAAATGTGACCGGTTTGCCCTTTGACCGCATCGAGAATTTCGCGGGCAGCCTGACGAATGTGTTCCGGCGGCGCGAAGAGTACCGTTGGATCAAGATTGCCTTGGATTGCTTTATCCGGTCCGATCAACGACCAAGCCTCCTGCAACAGGATGCGCCAATCAACCCCAATCACATTCGCGCCGGATGTCGCGATGGCCGGTAAAAGGGTGGCTGTTTCAGTGCCAAAATGAATGCAGGGCACCTTGTGCTTCGCCGTTGCCAACGCCAACGCCTTCTGGGTGTGCGGCAGGACATACTCGGCATAGTCTTGTGGACTCAAAATACCGACCCAACTATCGAACAGTTGCAGGGCGACGGCGCCGGCAGCCGTTTGGGCAGCCAAGTAGTGACCAATCGTGGTGGCCAGCCGATCAAGTAGACGGTGCCACGCGTCGGGTTGTTGATACATGAACGATTTGGCCAGCGCGAAATGACGCGATCCACTGCCTTCAATCGCGTAACAAGCCAACGTAAACGGTGCGCCTGAGAAGCCGATCAGCGGGAGGCGGCCGTTCAGCTCCCGGGTCACCAGTTTAATCGCATCAATCGTGAACCCCAGCGCTTCGGCGGGATCGATGTCGTGCAGGCGATCAATGTCGTCGGTATGCCGAATCGGGTTATGGAACACCGGTCCCTCGCCGCCGATGAATTCGAGTTGAAGGCCCATGGCCTCGGGCAACGTGAGAATATCCGCAAAGATGATCGCGGCATCAAGATCGAAGGCTTTCAATGGCTGAAAGGTGATCTCGGCGGCCAGTTCCGGTGTCTTGATGCATTCCAGGATGGAATGCTTTTCGCGCAAGCGACGGTATTCCGACATGTAGCGACCAGCCTGGCGCATCAGCCAGACAGGTGTGGCGTCCACCGGCTCGTGTCGGCAGGCTTTTAGGAAACGATCATTCGGCGTCATTGCAGCTCCGCCGGTAGTCGTTGCCACACGGCTTTCCCGATCAGGAACGGGCCGAGCTCAGCCAGGAATTCCGAAGTTTGTCGGGTCTTGCGCATGGTCTGCACCATCGCGGACAAGGGATAGAGTTCCGGCCCGACCAGCCCGATCACGAAGTCGTTGTCGTTCTTGTCCAGTCCGTGGCACGCCAGACGAATATCTTGTCCGTAACCACCCGCGCTGAACAGGGCCCCGAGACGCCCGTGTTCCGACATGATGTCTCGTTGTTCCTCGGCGCTTAGTTGTTCGAAGGAACCCTTGCGGCGCAGGGGATACCAAACGGCCCAAGGCAGGTCCGGATTGCACAGTCGCTCGAACGGGCGCTTGATCAAAACGTGATCGAGATCGGCCTCATAGCCAATCGAATAGCTGCGGCCGAACATGGTGAATTCGGGTTTGGCCCGACACGTAGCGAAGGGGGACTGGGCGAGAAAATCACGCAAGGCATGCAGGAAAAAATCAGGATCCTCGCTCGCTGTCACCAACGCGACTCCCTGCGGGTCATTAATGTCCGCATACAGCGCGCCATTGATTGCGCTATCCTCGAGCGCCTTCGTCAGCACATTGATGTCCGGGCAATCACCATAGGCCAAGAGCTGCATGAACAGTCGCCGTTCCGAGTAAATCGGCTGACCGGCCGCATCGCGGCCCTTCTCGCGTAGGTCCAGTTTATCCATCATGCCTCATTCATCTCTTGCAGCGCCGTCTGCCATGCGGCAATCGTCTCATCAATTTGCGCGTCGGTGTGCGCGGTGGAGAGGAAACATACTTCAAAGGGGGAGGGCGGCAAATAAATACCGCTTTCCAGCAGCGCGTGGAAAAGCGTATTGAAGCGATCCTGTCGGGTCAGCTCTACGGCCTCGAAGCTGCGGATCGGTTGATCGGTGAACACAATCGCAAAGATGCTGCCCAACGTCGGCAATTGGAGGTCAATCCCGTTCGTGCGAGCAGCCTCTGCAATCGCCGCGGTTAACCGTTGGGTCTTTCGTTCCAGCTCATCGTAGGGCTGATCCTTTTGCAGGCTGCGCAAGGTGGCGAGTCCGGCTGCGACGGAGATCGGGTTGCCGCTCAGTGTGCCGCCTTGATAGACGTCGCCCAGCGGGGCCAATCGTTCCATGAGATCAGCCCGACCGCCCACCGCCCCGATCGGCATACCGCCACCGATGACCTTGCCTAGGCAGGTGAGATCGGGTGTCACGCCGCAGATTTGCTGGTATTCGCCAAAGCAAAACCGGAAACCGCAAATGACGCCATCAAAGATCAGTAATGCGCCGCAGCGATCCGCTTGCTCGCGCAGAAACGCGAGAAAACCCTCGTCGGGCAGCACCAAGCCCATATTCGCCGCCACCGGTTCGACCAGAATGGCCGCCAAGTCATCACCATGTTCCGACACCAGGCGCTCGACATCCTCACGCTGATTGTAGCGGGCCACCAGCGTGTTGTTCGCGCACACGTGCGGGACCCCGGCGGACGAAGCGGTGGCGATGCCTGCGACACCGCTGCCGGCCTTTACGAGTAAACAATCGGCATGCCCGTGATAGCAGCCACCGAACTTGAGTAGTTTGTTGCGTCCGGTGGCGCCGCGCGCCACGCGGATCGCGGTCATGCACGCTTCCGTGCCGGAACTCACGAGCCGCACGCGTTCCATCGACGGGATGGCGGCTTGAATCAGTTCCGCCAACTCGATTTCCGCTTCGGTCGTCACCGCATAACTGGTTCCGCGCGCCGCTGCTGCAGCGATCGCTTCAACGACATCCGGGTGGGCGTGACCGAGGATGAGCGGCCCGAACGACATGCAGTAATCGATTAGTTGTCGACCGTCGGTCGTCGTTAGCAAGGCGCCCTCGGCTTGACGCGCGAAGATCGGTTCCGCGCCGACCGCCCGGAAGGCGCGTACCGGACTATTTACTCCGCCCGGCATAGCGCGACGTGAACGTTCAATCAGTGGATTTGTCATAGGCTACCTATAACAAGAACGGCACGCCCTGATCAATGGGGATCGAGCAGGGCGTGCCGTCAAGGATTAGTGTATTGGTTTTACGCCGACTTTTTAGCTTTGCCCTTTTTGGCGGCAGCAGCCTTCTTGCTCGATTTGCGGCGTTTCGGTTTCGTCGCCTTCTTGGTCGCCGCCTTCTTAGTCGCCGCCGGTGCGGATGCTGCGGCCTCCTTGCTAACGAAGAGACCGCGGCCGGCCTTCCCGATTACCGGATCGGTATAGAGAATTACGCTGAGCGTCCGTTTCGGATTGCTTGACTTACTCTTGAAGCCCTTCTTCGCCAGCTGTGAGAGAATTTGATCACTGGAGAGTGGGGCATGGGCTTCCCTCAATATCTCGCGGACGAGATATTTCTGACTGCCCGGACGCGCGCCGCCGGCTTTCGGGCCCGGCTTCTGACGGCGTGAACCGCGCGCTTTTTTGCTCACACTCTTGCTGGGACTACCCAGTAAGGCATTGAGCTTTACCGTCAAACGATCCCGTTGCGCTTCCAGTTCATCAATCGCTTTACGGATTTGTAATGCCTCCGCTAACTGTTTTGTAGATAGGTCCATAATACTTTCCTTTCTGGGGGTTTCGACAATTTATACATACAACTAAATCATCTTTATCACGGATATTTCATTTTGCAATATAAAATCTTAGTATTAGCTAAGTCCATGCATAGTAAATCGACGGCTCATTAAATGCTTGATTGGTGTATTTAACATGCAATAGGTCACGAGTTTAGTGCGCCTCAGGCTCGTGAAGGGTCTTCCCATCGCCATATTGAATTCCGCCCGGCGCGCAGCCCGGCAAGCGAACTTCTTGCGAGTATTTGCATAGCGCCGGATCGCTAGATTCGTTTCTTCATGGATGGCCTGGACGGCTGCGGCACCATCCAGCCAACCGAGATTCATTCCTTGACCGCCGATGGGGCTGACGGTATGCGCGGCATCGCCAGCCAGCAGGAGGCGACCCGTGGCGAACGTGTCGGCCATAAAAAATTCCGGCTGAAATTGACTGAACATAGTACAGGATTGCGCATCGGGTTGTCTCCCGATGCGGCGACCAATCTGTTCCGCTAATGTGTATGGGTCTTCTGTAGCGAGTGGGCGATCACCCGTGTGTAGGACCCAGCGTCGCAGATTCGCGCTGTGCGGAAAAGACTCTACTAACCCATCGCGACAGAGATACACCAATGCCTCGTTCCTGTTCCCCATATGATCGGCAAAGTCTCCCATACAATAATGATCCGGGTACCGATGTGCGCGGTGAGCGATACCGCTATTGTTTCGTACAAGACTATGCCGCCCATCGCAGCCGACAACCCAATCAACGCTGATTGTTACACCTCTCTCGGTTTTCAAGTGATAGCGATTATTGTTTTTAACCATTTCCTTTACAGCCTGACCGCGCACGAGACTATCCGGCGCTAGTTCACGCAATCGTTTCTCCAATAGCGACTCTGTTATGGATTGTGCCAGCGTCAAAATATAGGGCGGCCCATGTGCGATGCGGGTGAAGTCAATCGTGCCACAGCGCTCCCGTTCGATGTGCGCCACACCCGTTTCTATCCGGGTTCCTTGATCAAGCAGTGCCGGCCGCAGCCCGATCTGCTCGAATAGGCGTAGCGATGGCGGATGAATGCCGATTGAGCGCGAGTGAGTGGAGTGACTGACACGTTTGTCCAGCAGGACGAAATCCCATCCTCGCAGTGCGCACAGGCAGCCGAACATGAGTCCGGTCGGGCCGCCACCGATAATGGCAATCGAGTGGGATGTTTTCATGACGACCGAACCAGTAGGCGGAATGGGAAATAATGTTCGACCTGCCACGATCGCGGCAAAAGTTCCCGTAATTCGTGTGCGGTGCAGCTTCGCCGGATGGACCGCAGACCATCTTCGCGGATGAACGAGTCGCGAAAGCGGCCCAGGGTGCCGACGGCAAAAAATAGCCAGGCCCAGTCGCTCCGGCGCAGATCGCTGAAGACCACGCGCTTGCGCGCCAACTGTTCAGCATCGCGACAAAGCTGCTGAATCGCTGGCGAAGAGAGGTGATGCAGGACATGATTCGAAACGACGAAATCGAAGCGTTCCTGCCGTTCCAGCAGTGCCGTGTGTGAGACTGCTTCGAACTGGATATCGTCGGAGACATGCTTGAGCTGGACAATGTACTCACTCGCGCGTGGATCGGGATCGATGGCCTTGATGGCCATACGAATGTTGTGACGCGATGCGACTTGGTGCAAGAGTAGGGGAATGTCGCCGCCGCCGAATCCGATATCGAGCAGCGTGTAGGTGTGATCAGGTTCTGTGCAGAGCGGAGCGATGTATTGATCGAATAGCATCTGCCACCCAGACAGCTTGCGATTGATATCGGTGAAGTATCGATACGTATTCTGAAGGAACACCGGATCGCAATCCGGGTCGTCCATCAGCTCAACGAGATGCTGGTTACGATGACGCAGTAGCCAGGGCATGAGGCGCACCCGAGGTCTTTGCCGGGATGGAATGTAGCAGTACGGATTCTATGGTTAGCCCTGGGCCAAAGGCCATAGCCAGAATGGGGGCGTCGCGCTCGCCTTGCTGCTGCATGATGTTGCGGAGGACAAACCAGATGGTGGCGCTACTCATATTGCCGTATTCCCGCAGCGTCTGACGAGAAGGCGCGAGCACCGCGTCCGGCAACTCTTGCGCCGCCTGCACTGCGTCCAGAATAGCGCGTCCACCGGGGTGTACGGCCCAGTACTTGATCGCGTCCATGGATAGATCCGAGCTGGTGTAGGGGAGTAGTGCGTCGCTGATATATTTGCGAATCAGTCTGGGTATTTTCGGCGTGAGTATCATGTCGAATCCAGTATTCCCGATCGTCCATGCCATATCGCGTTCGCCTTCCGGCGTGCGCGTCGTGTGCAAGGCGTCCAGAGAGAGAGCGGCGCGATCCGGGGCCGGCGGCTGTGCGGTGACAATGGCGGCGGCGACGCCGTCGGCAAAGATGGAAGCGGCCAAGAGCGCGTCGGGATCATCGGTAAACTGCAGGTGCAACGTGCATAACTCATGACAAACGATCAGCACGACCGCCTCCGGTTGGCTGGCGCAGATATGGCGGGCCAGTCGCATGGCGGGGAAGGCGGCGTAGCAGCCCATGTAGCCCAGGTGATAAGCCTGAACGGTGGGCGGCAGGTCGAGTGCGCGAATGATGTGCCAATCGGGGCCCGGCGCAAAGAAGCCAGTGCAGGACGCGGTGACAATGTGAGTAACGTCGCCCGGTTGATAGTTCGCGGCCCGAATCGCGCGGGCGGGCAGTTCGCTCAACAGTTTGATGGTTTCTGTTTGATAGCGGCCGTTGCGATCCCCGGTGGGCGGATTGCGAATCTGCTGCTTTGCGGCGTCGAAGAATATCCCATCGCGGGGCGGCTGGCCCAATTCATGCAGCGCACTGTGCCGCTGATCGATCGCCGAGTGCGCATAGATGCGCTGAATGGTCCGCAAGGCCAACCGCGACTTGGCGACATGGTCCTTCATAAACTGTCGTATATAATCCTGCGACAGGGCTGTTTCGGGGACCGCTGTTTCAATAGAATGGATATAACTCTGCATGATTAAGATGTCGATTCCATCTAGAAATACTGACAGAGGCCATCGCAAAGCAACTCGCGTGAGCGGACGGTGCATCCTGTGATATTGACCGTTCAGATTAGCTGGGCGGTTCGATCAGCGGGTCAAACCAAGTCCGTAAGTCCGGCAGATTCACAAACAGCAAAATGCTGCAGGCCAGGAAGGCGGCCAGCACAATGACCATCAATTTCTTCTGCCGGAACAGTTGCTCCGGCTGTTGGACCGGGCTGTTCTGCTTATAGGCAATGTGCATGTAGTAGGCCATCGTGTAGGCCACCAGCGGTGCGGCCAAAATCAGCTCAAATCGATAGCGAGCGATGAAAAAGCCTCCCATCAGAGCAAAGAGCGTGACGTAATAGAAGATGCTGACGGTCAACTTTTCCTCTGTGTAGAGCCCGAATGATTTCCGGTATTTGGCGGCGCGCTCCACATCCGCGATCTGGCGGAACTCGGCAAACCGCTTGGCCGCCATCAAGAATGCGCCGAACATCCAATAAGCGATGATGACGGAGAGTGGTGGTGCAGCGACGGCCCCAATCGCATACCAGCCCAACGCCAGACGAATTGGGTTGTTGACCGATTCACTAAGTACGTCGCCATAGGCCCGGTCTTTCAGACGGACAGGCGGAATGTTATAGAGTGTGCCCATCACCCAGAGAAAGACGGCGACCCAACCGAACATGACATTCAGGCTAAAGGATATGGCAAAGCCGATCAGGCTGAGAACGATCCACCAAGCCCAAGCGAGAGGGATTTTGACCTGTCCGCTCGGAATCGGACGTGTGTGCTTGGAAGGATGAAAGCGATCGTAGGGGGCGTCCAGAATTTCATTCAACACATAATTGGACGAGGCCACGATACAGGTGGCGATCAGTCCGATTACTGCGCCTACCCATACCTCGCTGAAGGCAATTTCCGGCTGAAAGAAGAGGGCCAGCAGGATGCCCGGTATCATAAAGATATTCTTAAACCAGTGATCCGGCCGGGCGATACTCATATAGGGAGCAATGGGCATGATACGTTTGCGTTGATTAGTTGAAGGCGTCGTTGAATTCGAGCGCGACCAGTTCTTCTCCCGCCGCATTCAGATGGAGTCCATCGACTAAATAGCGGTCCGGATCGCGGGCCACCACGCGATGCAGATCAACGACCTTCACGCTTTCACTTCGACCGACGGATCGGATACGCTCATTGATCTGATCCACGCGCCCGTTGTAGATGCTTCGGCTACCCGACATCGGCAACACCGTTCCTAAAACGGGGATAGCTTGGTTGGACTTCGCGGCATTCACCATCGCCCGGATGGAACCTTCGGTGGCGTCTGCACTGATGCCTTGGATCGCATCGTTTGCGCCATAAAAGATAATCACAAAGCCAGGGCGTCGACTGGTAATCAGACCAGGCGCGCGACTGGCACCGACATTGCTCATGGCGCCGGGAATGCCGTCATTGATCACGCTTTTGCCGACGATGCCCCCGAATCGTGCCGGCCACGGCGGACCACCGGAATATCCCCCAGCAGTGATGCTGTCACCCATGGCGAGCACCAGATCCGGGTCATTCGGACCGAAATCATGTCCGTCGCCGAGTTTCTTTGAGCTGCTGCTCAGGCATCCTGTGCCTTGTCCCATCAAGAACAGCAGCAGGCCCGCTAGCGCGATTACAGGTCGACCTTTGAGTAGTACCGGTGTATGTGTAGGCGTCATAGGCTCCATTCCTCAGGCGACAGTGAATACCTGATGCCTTTATCTGGCAAGTTTTTATTTGGGAGTCGTAAGATAGGCTGTGAGCAATGGTTAACTGATGATAGGCTGGACATGAGATGGGTAGATTCACGGTAGCAGAATTTTGTGTAGGTGGTGGCGGACAGGCGCTTGGTCTGGAGGCCGCAGGGTTTGACTGCGTTGCCGCAGTAGAGATTGATGGTGACTGTTGCACTACGCTTCGGCTGAATCGCCCGCAGTGGAATGTGCTGGAAGAGGATATGCGCCTGGTGGATGGTCGGCGATGGTGTGGCGCGGATTTGTTTGCGGCCGGGGTTCCATGCCCCCCGTTCTCGATTGCTGGCAAACAGCTTGGCTCTGCTGACGACCGTGATCTGTTCCCAGAGGCGATCAGAATTATCGCGGAAATGAAACCGGAGGCTGTTATGCTGGAAAACGTTCCAGGATTCGCAGCAGCGAAGTTCTCCGAGTATAGGGATCAGTTGCGGATGCAGCTCCTTGAGCTTGGTTAC
>SLAD01000399.1 GCA_007126995.1 Kiritimatiellia bacterium
CCGGCGTTGGGCGGGTACAAGCCGGCGGCTCGCAGCGCTTCGCGGTTCGCGTCGAACTGGATGTGGCCCGCCTTGCCGCACATGATTTGACCGTGACGGATGTGGCGCAGGCGCTGCGACGCGAAAACCTCGAGTTGCCCAGTGGCCGGATCGAGAGTCGGCTAAGGGAATTTGTGGTACGCACGCAAGGCCGCATCAGTCGGCCGGAAGATTTTCAGGATATCGTGATCACTTCGCGCGATGGAGTGCCGATCCGGATACGCGACGTCGCGGAAGTGGTTCGAGGCAGCGAGAATGAACGCAACCTGGCCCGCTTTATTCAAACGCCGACCATCGGTATGGGCATACTGCGGCAAAGTCAGGCCAACACGCTGGAGGTCACCTCGCGCGTGGTGGAGGAGCTTGACCGCATCCGGCCCGACCTGCCCCCGGGTGTCAACCTGCAAGTGGCTTTTGATGGCTCTCGTTTCATTGCAGAATCGGTCACCTCTACACTGCGAACCCTTATTCTCGCTGCGATTCTGGTGGTGATCGTGATTTTCATTTTCTTGCGCAGTCTGCGCAGCAGCTTCATCCCCGCCATCGTTATCCCCGTGGCCGTAATGGGCACTTTTGCCATCATGAACGCACTGGGCTTCAGCATCAACGTCATCACCCTGCTCGGACTTATCCTGGCGATTGGCCTGTTGGTCGATGATGCGGTCGTGATGCTGGAAAACATCTATCGGCACATGGAAGAGGAAAAGGAGGACCCGATCGAGGCGGCACGCAACGGGGCGGCGGAGATTGGGTTCGCCGTCATAGCCAGTTCGATTTCATTGGCTGCCGTCTTTGTGCCGGTGGCCTTTGTGACCGGCACCATCGGTGTCTTTTTCTATGAGTTCGGGCTGACCGTCGCTTCCGCCATCTTCATCTCCACCTTCATTGCTTTAACCCTGACGCCGATGTTGTGTTCGCGCCTCATTCGGGTGAAAAAGCGGCACATGAAAATCTACCACGTGCTCGAGTCTGGCTTCGATGCGCTTGGGCGTTTTTATAAACGATGGCTGGAGCGCGCCTTGCAGCATCGCGTGATCACGGTAATTCTCGCGATCTGCACTTTTGCCGCGGGCATACTGATGGCTCGTCTGCTGCCGGGTGAATTCACGCCCCAACAGGATCAGGGTGCCATCATCGCCTTCTTCCGCGGCCCAGAAGGATCGACACTGGAATACATGGACCGCTACCTCGAGGAAGTCGAGGAGATCGCAGATGACATACCGGAAATCCGCACCTATATGGGTATCCTGGGCTTCGGTGCCAACCCGCCCAATCGCGGAATTATGTTTATGACGCTCGTGGACCGCAATGAACGGGATCGGAGCCAGTTCGAAGTCATGGCGGAAATGCGTCGGCGTACCGCGGAGATCCCCGGCATTATGGTCTTTCTGCGTGAGCGCTCGCCGTTTGGAGGCGGCCAAGACACGCGCCCGGTGCAATATGTGATTCAACACCCCGACTTAGGGGTCTTGGCCGAAGGCTCAGAGGAACTGGTGCGCAGACTGCGGGACGAGGACGGATTCCTCGATGTGGATAGCGACTTGGATCTCAACAAGCCTGAGCTCATGGTGCACATCGACCGCGAACGCGCATCGTTGCTGGGCATATCGGTGGCGGACATCTCCGAGGCCTTGCAACTCATGCTCGGCGGCGTGGATGTGACCGATTATCAGGAGCGTGGCAAGCAATACAATGTGATCGCGCGGCTGCGGGAAGAAGATCGCGCGCAACCGCGCAATCTGGATCAAATCTATCTGCGCGCGAGGTCGGGCGATTTGGTGCCATTATCGAATATTGCGCGTTTCGAAGAAGATGTAGGCCCGAGTCAGATCAACCACTTTAATCGTGTACGCTCTGTCACCGTTGCCTCCAATTTGGAAGGCTTGGCGCTGAGCGAAGCGTTGGAACGCGTGCGTGAAATGGCGGATGATATTTTCCCCTCCGAAACCACCTACGACCTGACCGGCGCAGCACGCGATCTGGAGGAATCCTTCCGCGCGCTTACATTCACCCTGTTCCTCGCCATTGTCGTCGTCTTTCTCGTGTTGGCGGCTCAATTCAATAGCTGGATTCACCCCTTCACCATCATGCTCGGCTTGCCGCTCGCCTTGGTCGGAGCGTTCGGCGGCCTCATGCTAACGGGCCAGACGCTGAATATCTTCAGCTTCATCGGCTTGATCATGTTGACCGGCTTGGTCACCAAGAATGGCATTTTGCTGATCGACTACACCAACCGCTTGAGAGACAAAGGCATTGAACGTTATGAAGCCGTTGTCACGGCGGGCACAATCCGTTTGCGTCCGATTCTGATGACCGCCGTCACCACAATTTTCGGGGTATTGCCGATCGCCTTGGGCTTGGGCGCAGGCGGCGAAGCCCGGGCACCGTTGGGTGTCGTCGTGATTGGCGGGATGACAGTATCCACGATTCTAACCTTGGTGGTCGTTCCGGTCATTTATACCCTGCTCGATGATTTGATGAGCAAGATGAAACAGTGGCTTCAGACTAAATCGTAATCCTTTATCGTCGCCCGTAGTCGTCAACCGCACACGCCGCTCGCACCTTCCTCGGTCAATAGGCACTCATCTCGTCCTCGCGGCTCGGCGAGACGCCTCGCCCTACCTTCGCGTGACGGGATCGGTGGGGCGAATCCTCCGGATGAGCCGTGAGTTCGATTCGAGCTTGATCGGTCCATGATCCGGCACTTGCTCCAGCGAAACAAACTCGCTGGGGGCGAAAAGCAATCCTCATCTTTCGCCTTCATCTTTCGCCTTCATCTTCTGCTCTACTCCGCTCGCCTGTTCTTTCAGCGCAGCGATACGCTCCATGACCAAGGCAACGATGCGGTCGTAGTCGGGCTTGCCTTTATCCTGTAGGGCGAATTCCTCCGGATGGATAGCCGGACCAAAGAAGACACGCACTTTGCGGGGCTTGATCCATTTGCCGCCTTTCGGCCACGAGGCATACGTGCCGCGCGGGGATGCTGCCGCGCGGGGATGCCCGTTAAAATATAAATAATGATCATCTTCCCGACAACTTCCTGTCCAGCGTCTGTTCGAGATCACGCATCACGCGATCCACTTTTCAGTGCCGCGCGGGGATGCCCGTTAAAATATAAATAAAGATCATCTTCCCGACAACTTCCTGTCCAGCGTCTGTTCGAGCTCACTCATCAGGCGATCCACTCTTCTATCTTTCGACCGTTGTTTCGCCAGTGCCTTGCGCCGAATGCTCACCGCCGCTCCGCTCCCACAAATACCGCAGCGCTGCTGCCGAGATCAGGACTTATTTTTATATTAATGGGCATCCCCATCCGCCTCTCGAAACACTGGCGCATGATGCGACCATGATCGGGCCATTGTCACGGTTTGGGCGGGAGAGTCTGTCTCAAGACCCTTTCGCAGTGAGGCGCGACATATGGGTCACGTCCAAATTTGGTGGGGCGAATCCTCCCGCCTTCGTCCGGCCCCCGACAGCGAGGCGCGTCGGGGCCGGAGCTACGGCGCGGCAAGCTGGATGAGCTGTGAACATGATCCGCACGTGGGCAGATCCTGCTCTTGCGCCTGCTCCCACGGCTCGGCGAGACCCTCCAGAGGCGGGCAGGCAGCCTCACCCTACCGATGCTTCATGGGATAGATGAGGCGAACCCTCAAGTGCAAGAAGTGCCGAATTTTGAGACAGACTCTCCCAGCGAGCCGCTGGAAATGAGAACCACTAATTCAGCAGGGCCAAAAACACGCCGGCCGCCACGGCGGAACCAATCACGCCAGCGACGTTCGGCCCCATCGCCGCCATCAGCGGGTTCACCCGGCCGCCCGTCTGCTTCGATACGAACTGTTGCACAACCCGTGCCGCCATCGGCACAGCGGACACACCAGCGGCGCCGATACAGGGATTGATCTTCTTCCCCTTCGGCAGCGCCAAATTGATGAGTTTGGCAAAAATGATGCCGCCTGCCGTGCTGAACATGAAGGCGACCACACCCAAGATCATAATGAACAGCGATTGCGGGCGCAGAAAACTTTCGCCCACCATTGTGGCGCCGATCACGAGGCCTAAAAAGATGGTGACGACATTGATCAGCGGACCGCCTGCCGCTTTGCTGAGCCGGTCCGTGACACCCGATTCCCGCAACAGGTTACCGAACATCAACATGCCGATCAGCGGCGCGGCGGCTGGAATCGCCAGCGACACGATCACTGCAATGGCTATGGGGAAAATGATCACGGCTGCATCCGATACCGGCTTCGCCTGCGGCATATCAATCTCACGCTCCTTGGTCGTCGTCAGCAAACGCAGAATCGGTGGCTGAATGATCGGCACCAACGCCATGTAGGTGTAGGCCGCAATCGCAACCGCGCCCAACAGATGCGGCGCCATAATCGCGGTCAGGAAGATCGAAGTCGGGCCGTCCGCGCCACCAATGATACCGATCGAAGCGGCCTCTTGCGGCGTGAACCCGAACAGATAATACGCGCCAAGGGCAGCGATAAAAATGCCGATTTGGGCTGCGGCCCCCAGCAACAGCGTGATGGGCCGGCTCAGCAACGGCCGGAAATCGGTCAGCGCGCCGACCCCCAGAAAGATCAAAGGCGGCAGTAACTCGGTTTTAATGCCGCCGTCATAAATCAACTGCAGCAACGGAACCCGGTCACCCACGTCTACCGCGAACTCGCTGCTGGCGCTCATCGCGGCCGCAGGCAAATTCGCCATGATGGCACCGAACCCGATCGGCACCAACAAGAGTGGCTCATAATTCTTGCGGATTCCGAGGAAGATCAGCGTCCCGGCGACGAGGAACATCACCGAGTTTTGCCACGTCAATTGCAGGAAACCGGCGTTACGCAGGAGTTCAATCAGCGCGTCCACCATCAGCCTCCGATTTCGAGCATCGGCTTGCCGGCGGACACCTCGCCGCCCAGCGTTGCATGAATCGCCGTTACCTTACCGTCACAGGGCGCCAATACGTCATGCTTGGCCTTCATGGCTTCAACCGCAGCCACGG
>SLAD01000145.1 GCA_007126995.1 Kiritimatiellia bacterium
CGAAGACCAGCGCAGTTTCTTTTGGGGCCTCGGCATCGTGGGATTATACGTGGTGCACCTGTTGGTGGCCTATTCGTCGTTGGCGATGATTTCGACCACGTTTACCCACCTGTTTTCCCCGCTGATCTTTTCGCTGATCGCGTACTTTCGCTTAATCGATGTGCGCGTTGGCGCGGAGCAGGCGCAAATCGTGTCGGGCACGCCGCTTGAATTCGTGCTTTGGGGTGTCGTAATCGTGAGTTGTACCCTGTTGATCGCGCGATTGCGCATGCTGCGACAAGTGCGAGACTACAATACGCTGGACTGGGAGATTGTGACGCCGACCTTGCGCGATAGCACGTGGCTATCGGATTTAGCCATAACGATGACACCAATTATCTATCCGCCGAAAGAGTATAGAGCGTGCGATGAAGGTATTCTGATCGTGGGCTTTCTCTATGTGTACCCGCTAGCCTTCAAGACGATCCAATCGGTGGAGTCCGTCAGGCGACCGTCGTTGACCGGATCAAGCGACTTTTTCGCCACCTCCTCGAAGTCATTGGTGCGCGTTCAACGTAAAGAGTCCAAGGCGCCACTCTACATTTCGCCGAAAGACCGGGATGAGTTTATTTCCTATTGTAATCAACATATGCACCGCGGTGTCGTTAGTTTGTCCCGCGATGCCGATGATGATGACGATGAGTATTAAAGGTCGACCGAATCGCCCCGCCCGGGCTGAATGACCTCCTCGGCCAGTTTCTCGGCCTGAATCGCTTCCGCGAGCGCTTTGCGCTGCGATGATTCCCCGTGTGTCAAGCAGACCCGCTTCGGGCGAACTTTGCGCACGTAGTCGAGAAGATCGTTCCGGTCCGCATGTGCGCTAAACGCATTCAATGAACGCACCTCGGCTTCGCGTTTGAACGTGTCCCCAAAAATGCGGACTTCCTCCTGTCCCTCGACCAAGCGACGCCCCAACGTGTGCGCTGCCTGGAATCCGACCATCACAACGGTATTTCGCTCATTCTCGATGCCGTGCTTCAGATGGTGCAGGATGCGGCCGTATTCACACATGCCGGAGGCCGCAATGACGATACACGGGTCCTTGGAGCTGGTGACCTTCTTGGAGGCCTCCACACTGCTGGTAAAAGTGACCCAGTCAGGCCGCATCACGTCACCGATCTTTGCCTGCAGTTCATGGAACTCCTCGTTCATGTACTGCATGCTTTCGTGGAAGACCTGCGTAATTTTATCCGCCATCGGGCTGTCCACGTAGACCGGAATTTCCGGTAAGCGCCCCTCGCTGTACAGGCTGGCGAGATGGAAAATAACTTCCTGCGCGCGTTCCAAGGCGAACGAGGGAATCAACACCTTGCCGCCGCGATCAATCGTGCGCTGAACAACCTCGCAAAGTTGATCGTCAGCCTCTTTTGCGTCGTCATGCACGCGGTCACCATAGGTGCTTTCCATAATCAGCAGGTCGATGTCCGTCATCAATTCGGGTTCGCGAACGATAGGTAGGTTGCGACGACCTAGATCGACCGCGACGCCGACGCGCACTTCGCGTCCTTCCTCTCTCAACGTAAAGACGTTCATGGCGGAACCCAGAATGTGCCCGGCCTCGATGTAGCTGGCTCTAATGCCGGGCGCCACGGTAATGGTTTCATACCCCGTGCCTTTGAACAGCTTCAGGGCGGCCTCCGCGTCTTCCATCGTAAATAACGGTGATACCGGCTCAACCCCTTTGCGATTCGTCTTCTGGTTCAAGTAGGCCGCGTCTTGTTCCTGAATCTTGGCCGCATCCTTCAACATGATATCGCACAAATCACGCGTGACCCGGGTGGCGTAGATGGGATTATCATAGCCGTGTTTGGCCAGCATCGGAATCGTGCCGCAATGATCGATGTGCGCATGGGACAGCACGACCGCATCGACCGCCTGCACATCCACCGGCATGGCTTCGTTCAGCTCGCGCGATTCTTTGCGACGCCCCTGAAAGAGCCCGAAATCACGCAGCACCTTTGAGCCGTTGGCCTCAATCAGATATTTCGTGCCGGTTACCGTATCGACGCCGCCCAGAAATTGTATGCGCATAGAACACTCTCCGCTATGATGATTCGATTACGAGCATTGTAACGAGTGAAGACCGATTCTTGAAGCGTAAACCAGCAATTCTCATGATGGTCTCTACGGCTCACCGGGACGGTTCGCCTTCGCGTGGCGGGATAGGTGGGGCGAGGCGTCCCTGCCGAGCCGCGATCCGGAATAGGAGGCCATAATGAGAATGAAAGAGCGTAAACGTAACCCGGCCTCGCCGCCCTTGCGGGCGGTATACGCCGAGCTGTTTGCTGCCTTCGGTCCACAAAAGTGGTGGCCGGGGCGTACCCGCTTTGAAGTCATGGTCGGCGCGGTGCTGACCCAGAACACTGCGTGGACCAATGTCGAAAAGGCCATCCGACGCCTACGCCGTGAACGTGTACTGCAGCCGCAGGCGTTGCACGCCGTCGAGACCGCAACCTTGGCGGAGTGGATCCGTCCCGCCGGCTATTTCCGCCTAAAAGCGGATCGGCTCAAATCCCTGACGACAGCCTTAATGCGCGACTTCGATGGCAACCTCAATCGGTGTTTCAAATTATCGGATGAGGACCTGCGCGCGTGGCTGTTGGCCGTGAAGGGGATCGGGCCCGAGACGGCGGACAGCATCCTGCTCTATGCGGCGGGCCGCGCCCAGTTTGTGGTCGACGCCTACACGCGTCGCGTGCTGGAACGTCACGACTGGTTGGCTGCGCACGCATCGTATGACGAGGTGGCTCGCCTCTTTATGGAGAACCTGCCTAGGGATGTGGCGCTATACAATGAGTACCACGCGCTGATCGTTCAGCTCGGCAAGACCTATTGCCGTCCCCAGCCGCGCTGCGCATCGTGTCCACTGCGTCATCGCTTGCCGCGTTGAATCCGGACGGCGGCACGGATTGAGTTTTCCGGTCGCATGCGGTAAGGTATCCACATGATTTGGGATGCCATAGTAGTGCTCGTGCGTATCGGGGCGATGGTCTACATCGGCTTGTTGCTGGTGTTGGCCGGGTGCCAGCGCAGTATGATGTATTATCCGATGACCAGCTCGGAATCGAATGCCATAAACTTGGCGGGCGGTGACGGCATGGAGCCGTGGCGGAATGCGGACGGTGAACTGATCGGATGGAAATACATGGAGTATGCCGATGACGCGGATGCGCTGCTGCTCTTTCACGGCAACGCGGGCTTTGCGGCGCAGCGGGGTTATCTCGCGCACGGGTTCTCACCCGGCTTTGTGACCTATATCCTCGAGTATCCGGGCTATGGCAGCCGATCCGGTCGCCCTTCCGAACAAGCCTTTTACGACGCGGCCAAGGAGGCCTTTGAGGTATTACGCAGCCAGCATGCTGGGCGCATTTTTGTGGGCGGCGAATCGATTGGTACCGGCGTGGCCACCTACATTGCCTCGCAGTTTCCCGATCAGGTGGCCGGCCTCTTTTTGGTGACACCGTATACGTCGCTGGTCGATGTCGCACGTAGTCATTATCCGATCTTCCCCGTGGGGTTGCTGATGCGCGACCGTTTCCCCAGCGAGGACTACCTGACGGAATTTAGTGGCCCGGTGGCGTTCGTATTGGCGGAACATGACGAGGTCGTTCCTGCCCGGTTCGGACAAGCGCTGTATGACGGCTATCACGGCCCAAAACGAATCTGGGTTCAGGAAGGACGCAATCACAATACACTCGACTATCATCCGCTTAGTCCGTGGTGGGAAGAGGTGCGAGCCTTCTTGCAGGAATCCACCACACATTGATTTGCGTGTTACGCAGCGCCTTCAGGGTAGCCGACCGTAATGTTTAGCGATCCCGACCGACTCTCTGTGATCATGGCAAACTCAGTAGACCACTATTTCAAATCGTGCGATCAGCTTGACCCCGTCGCGGGTGGCTGGTGCTTCGATCACTCCTACACCTGCCTGCCATCCGTTCTGTACGAGCGCGTTCACCCGCAGCCCGTTCGGGAACCCGAACTCGTCTGCCTCAACGAAGCGCTGGCGGAGAAGCTGGGATTGGACCCGGCCTTTTTGAGGGAGCCACACGGCGTCGCGCAACTAGTAGGCAACACCGTGCCGGAGAATGCGAACCCTATCGCACAGGCCTACGCCGGACACCAATTTGGCGGCTTTACGATGCTGGGGGACGGCCGGGCGATCGTGCTGGGCGAGCAATTGACGCCGGATGGGCAGCGCTTTGACGTGCAATATAAGGGTTCCGGCCAAACCTCGTTCTCGCGCCGGGGCGATGGCCGGGCCGCACTCGCGCCGATGTTGCGCGAGTACGTGATTAGCGAGGCCATGCACGCACTGGGCATCGCCACCACCCGCTCGCTCGCCGTGGTCGCCACCGGCGAGCCCGTTTTTCGGCCCGAGCCGTTGCCGGGCGCCGTACTGGTCCGCATTGCGGCCAGCCATCTGCGGGTGGGCACGTTTCAATATGCCGCGACCCGCGGCAATCGATCCACAATTCAGACCCTGGCAGATTACGCGATTGCCCGGCACTATCCGGATTGCGCGGAGGCGAATCAGCCCTATGTCGCATTGCTCGAAGCGGTGGCGCGTAAACAGGCGTCATTAATTGCGCAGTGGGTGTCTGTCGGGTTTATTCATGGCGTCATGAATACCGACAACATGGCGATCAGCGGGGAGACCATTGATTATGGGCCGTGCGCCTTCATGGACCAGTACAACCCATCCACAGTGTTCAGTTCCATCGACACGATGGGCCGCTACGCGTACGGGCAGCAACCGCGTATTGGGCACTGGAATCTGGCCCGCTTTGCCGAAACCCTGTTGCCGTTGCTGCATGAGGACCAGCAGCAGGCCATCGCCCAAGCAGAGCAAAGTTTGCAGGTCTATGTCAGCCAGTATCAGGAGTCATGGCTGAAGCTCATGCGTGCGAAGTTTGGCTTCAGCGACGAAACGCCGGACGATGCCACGTTCTTTCAAGATTGGTTGAAAGGACTGGAGGACGCCAGCGCGGATTATACGTCCG
>SLAD01000388.1 GCA_007126995.1 Kiritimatiellia bacterium
CCACAAGGGGGGCGCGATTAAACCGTTGGATATGCACTATCTGCGCGCGCCGCTGAAGCTGTTATATACCCGCCGGATTAGCTGGCTGGTAATTCTGGTGTTCATGAACATCTTTTCGGGTGCGGGCATTGCGCACTATGAAGAGTTGATCGAGGCGGTTGTCGCGCTGGTCTTCTTCTTGCCTCTGCTGATTGACAGTGGCGGTAATGCCGGCTCGCAGGCCTCGACGCTGGTTATTCGTAGTATGGCCTTGGGTGAGGTGCGATTGCTGGACTATATGAAGGTGGCCTGGCGCGAATTGCGAGTGGCGCTGCTGCTTGGCCTTTCCATGTCCGCCGCTGTCTTCTTGGTTGCTTGGTGGCGTTCAGGCATCGATGTGGCACAAGTCGTTGCCCTCTCAATGACGATCATTGTGATCGTGGGGAGTTTGGTCGGCATGTCGCTGCCCTTTATTCTGCGCAAAACCGGGTTCGACCCCGCTGCTGCCAGCGCGCCACTGGTTACCTCGATCGCGGATATCGCGGGCGTGCTGATTTATCTCGGGATTGCCTCGGCGATGCTCGGTCAGTTGGCCTAAACCAGCAAGGTTGCATGAAAGAGCACGAGCCCAACTTGCTGCTGATCGAGGATGACGCGTCTTTGGCCCATCGCTTGGCGCAGGGACTGCGGCAGGAAGGGTATCGGGTGGTCAATGCGGCAACGGCCGCGGATGCACTTACGCTCTTCGCGCAGGAGGCATTTGACCTCGTGTTGCTCGACTGGATGCTGCCGGATAGGGACGGTCTGGAGATAGTGAGAAAGCTGCGCGGCGACGGGCGTACCATTCCGGTATTGATGCTGACGGCGCGGGGCGAAACGGAAGACCGGGTGATGGGCTTGGATAGCGGAGCCGATGACTATCTGGTGAAGCCGTTTGCGCTGGCGGAATTGCTGGCGCGCATACGCAGTCTACTGCGCCGCACAACCGTGTCGCGCGAGAAAGCGGTGGAGTGGGGCCTGGTTCATGTTGATCTGGTCACGCGCCGAGCAAAGGTCAACGGCAAAGGGGTGGATCTGACACCGCGCGAATTCGATGTGTTGGCCTACTTGGTCAGTCTAGGCGGCGAAATCGCCAGTCGCCACATGTTGGTTCACAATGTCTGGAACGCCGCCGGACGATTCAGTTCCCTCGACAACGTCATTGATGTGCACATGGCCAATCTGCGCCGCAAGCTGCGCGAAACAACGGGTTGTGACCCCATTGAGACTGTCCGCGGCGTGGGGTATCGCCTACGCGACAAGTGACGCGAACTGCTTGCGGAGCAGATTTTTTGGTAGCGTATTCGCCGATAGCTCGGTACATTCCTTTGTGTTAAGCGAATTCGTGGTGTTTTGGAAGGAGAGGGATATGATGAAGAAATGGTTGATGATCGGCTTGATGACCGCGCTTTGCGGTTCTGTTCAGGCTGAACCCATACGCACAGCTTTAACCAAGGAGAACCGTTTGCCTCGACTCTATCAATGGGAAGGCGGCGTCGAGTTCCATTATCAAGAGTATAAGAACAATGATGAGATGATGATGGCGGTGCCGTACTTGCGCCGTACGATGCTGCGTGACTTTGCTCTTTTTGCGACACTTCCCTACAACCGCTTCGACCCTGACATGGGAGAGAGTGAAAGCGGAATCGGTGATGCTACAGTCGGCTTCGAATTCGTGGCCTATAAGAATCTTTTCGGATACCCATGGATCATGCCGCACGGCGAGGTCAAGTTTGATACCGGCGATGAAGACAAGGGATTGGGCACGGGTGACACGGAATATATGATCGGTGTGGCGATGGGTACGAGCGTGGGCCGCGACTTCCATTTCGCCGCCGACGCCCGTTATCGTATCATGCGCGATGAGGACAACATTCCGTCGTTGGGCTTGTCGGTTGTATGGGATTTGGATCACCGTTTTTCCCTGTTGGCGGAAATGGAAGTGGCGCGCCGCAAGCTTCGCGATGAACTCGGTTTTCGCGAGGATGATTCCAATCCCATCACGTTTCTGGTCGGCATGCATTATCGTGCCACACGCAATCAAGCCTTCTCGATACATGGAGGCGGTGTCACCAATAGCGGCGAAGCCGGGTTAAACAATATTATCCGCGGCAAATATTCGTTTCGGTTCTAAGAAAGTCCAATCGGCTAATCAAAAGCGCGCAAGGGTTCTCCTTGCGCGCTTTTTGTTTGCCCCTCAACCCGGATAATAGCAGGAGGCCGTTGTCGTGGGCTTGAGGCGAGGCGCGATGGAATAATTCATATTTTCCTTTGTATTTTGAGATTTCGTTTTCTAGGGTGGGCTATCGTGTTGATTCTGTCATTGGACGAATTCATCGATCGGATTTCGAAGTGATTATGCAAACCGGCAGTTCCAATCGAACTGTTGGCCTGAGTGAAAGGAGGCAATTGGCGCATGTGTGGCATTGTGGGGATTATTGGTAGCGGCGCGAAAACGGATATTCAACACATGCTGGAAACGACGCGGCATCGCGGCGAGGACTGCATGAAGTATCAAGAGTTCGATCGGTTTGGCAGCATCGGCATTAATCGCCTGTCCATTATCGATCTGGCGCGGGGGGATCAACCACTCTTCAACGAAGACGGCACCATTGCGCTGGTCTGCAATGGCGAAATCTACAACCATGCCTCGATTCGATCGGACTTGGCCGACACGCACACCTACAGCTCCGATTCCGATGCGGAGGTAATCATCCACCTTTACGAGGAATACGGAAACGACGCGATCAAGTTTCTCGACGGTATGTTCGCCTTTATCCTGGTGGACTTGAAGAATGGCAAGACGCTGATTGGGCGCGACCCCATGGGCATCAAGCCATTGTCGTATCGGCGCGATGGCGACGTCATGTACGTGGCCAGCGAAGTAAAAGCGCTGGTCGACATTGGGACGGAAGGCATTCGCGATCTCCCCCCCGGCCATTATTGGTCTTCCGATGAAGGTATTGTGAAATATGTCGAACCGACATTGAAAACCTCCATCCCCGATCTGCAACTATGTCGGGCGCTGCTTTCGCAGGCGGTGCGGAAACGCATGATGTCGGATGTGGAAGTCGGTACGTTTCTATCGGGGGGCATCGATTCCAGCATCGTCACCGCGCTGGCGGCGAAAGAGAACCCCCGTATGAAGGCCTTTACCGTCGGCATGAAGGGTACGCCCGACATGGAAATGGCCAAGAAGGTGGCGGATTACGTCGGCGTCGAACACATTGTCAAAGAGTTCACCTTGGATGACATGCTCGAGTTATTGCCCGAAGCCATCTACCACATTGAATCCTATAACCCGTCCATGGTGACCGGGGCCGTGGTGACGCTGATGGCGTCCCGACTGGCCACCGAGCACGGCGTGAAGGTCGTGTTGTGCGGTGAAGGCGCGGATGAAATGTTCGGCGGCTATTCGGCCGTGCGCGCGCTGTCGTTCCTTGAACTGCGAGGCAAACTTTTTGAGTTGATGCGCAATTTGCACAAGACCGAGCTGCGTCGGCTGGACCGCATGAGCATGGCGGCGACGTTGGAAGCCCGTGTGCCGTTCATGGACTTCAACTTCGTGGAGTACGCGTTCAATCTGCCTTCCTCGGAGAAGATTTATGAGGAGGACGGGAAACGCGTCGAAAAATGGCACCTGCGCAAGGCCTTTGAAGACCTGCTCCCGCATGAGCTGATCTGGCGCGAAAAGATGCCGTTTGATCAAGGTAGCGGTGGACGCAACATTATCAGTGTGATTGAAGATACGATTGACGACGCGGAATACGAAGAGAAGCGCCAGTTGTATGCGCCTTGGAACATTCAGTCGAAGGAAATGCTGTACTACTTTGAAATCTGGAAAGGCCATTTTGGCAATCTGCTCGAACCGGGCAAGACCTTCGACATGTTCGGGGATTACCCCGTGCTCATGCCGTCAATCGTCTCGCGCGGACAGGGGGAAGGCATATGATCTTGACGCGCCACCTAGTGCTGACGGTTCTCACGATTGGCATTCTGGCCACCTTGACGGCGTCGGGCGAAGTTTTCCTGGATGCGCCCGATTCAACGGATACCGGACACTTCACGCTGTCGTGGGGGGTGACGGAGGATGATGGCTCGGTGCATTTCTTTGTGGTCGAACAGGCCCGCGAAGCAGACTTTTCCGATGCCCGGATTTTATACGAAGGCGATGCCACGGCTTCATCGATGAGCGGGTTGCTGGACGGTGTCTACCACTACCGGGCGCGATTGAGTGATTCAGACATCTGGAGCGACCCGATTGCGGTGGTCGTTCAGCATCATTCCCTCACTCAGGCCTTCATCTTTTTGGGCATGGGCGCGGTCGTCTTTCTGGCTACGGGCGTGCTGATCATCGCAGGCCATATCAAGCAGCGACGCGCAACTGGCTCGAAGGAGATGGCCTAAATGCCGCGCGAGCATGGATGTATCACCTGCGTCGATGGTGTGCGCGTAGGTCATGCGGTGGATGATGATGGAGTCACGGGTTGCTCCGTGGTCTTGTTCGATCAAGGGGCCGTGGCGGGCGTGGATATCGGCGGATCGGCACCGGCAACGCGCGAAACGGAATTACTGGATCCGACCAACATGATCGAGCGGATTCATGGCATCGCATTGACAGGGGGCAGCGTCTTTGGCTTGAAGTCGTCCGATGGCGTACAGAGTTATCTGCGTGAACGCGGGGTCGGTTATCGCTCATCGGTTGGCGTGATTATCCCGATTGTGCCGGCGGCGGCCATCTATGACCTTGAGATGGGGGATCCAGCGATTCATCACGCGCCAGACCGCAAAATGGGCTATTCCGCTTGCGAAACGGCCACATCCGATCTGTCGCCTGAAGGCTTGGTCGGGTGTGGTGTCGGTGCTACATGTGGACGGATCTTCGGAAATGAGAATCGCATGCGGGGCGGACTCGGTAGCTCCTCGATCACGTTGAGTAATGGCGTGACTGTCGGCACCTTGGTCGTTTGTAACGCGTGGGGTGATGTGCTTGACCCGGACACCGGACAAA
>SLAD01000058.1 GCA_007126995.1 Kiritimatiellia bacterium
CACGTGTCCACTGCCGCGTCCTGTTGTTGCGGAGGCAATTCGCCGTGCAGCGGCAATATCAGACAATCGCGACAGCGCGAGCGTTGTTGCAGCGCCTGAATCGTCTTCTGAATTTCGTAGGCGCCGGGCATGAAGATCAGGGCGTCGCCCGGCACGTCGCGGCGCAGCAGTTCCTCCATCGCTTCGGCAGCGGCTTCCATGACATTGTCATGGCGCGGGTGCAACGGCTTGTCACGATAGGAGATGTCGACTGCGTAGGTGCGACCTTCGGAGGTCAATAGTTTCGCATCGCTCAGATATTCTTGTAGGGGCAGGGTGTCGAGCGTGGCCGACATTACCAGAATCAGCAGGTCCGGTCGGGTGGTTTGCTGCAGTTGGACGGCGCGCGCCAGCATGATATCGCCATACAAGTGGCGCTCATGAAACTCGTCGAAGATGATCGCATCGACGTCGCGGATTTCGGGATCGCTGAGTAACTGGCGCAGCAGAATGCCTTCGGTCTCGTATTTGATCCGGGTATAATCGTTTGACACATCCTCGAACCGGATCTGATAGCCGACTTCGGTGCCCAGCTTCACGCCGCGTTCATGGGCCACCCGGTTTGCCAGCAGCCGGGTAGCGAGGCGCCGCGGCTGCAGCACCACGACTTTGCCATCGCGCAGGCAACCGTCGTCCAGCAAGTATTGCGGAATCTGGGTCGATTTTCCGGAGCCGGTGGGGGCCTGAATGATGATCCGGCGATGTGCGGCACAGGCGGCCTTCAGTGGATCGCGGATTTCGATAATGGGTAGCGGCGTGCTCACCCCAATCGTTCGATCACCGCATCCGCGAACGCGTCCGTGCCGAGTTCTCCACCCAAATCGCGCGTCTTGCAGCCGTCTTCCAGCGTCTGGTCGTAGGCGTTGCGAATTTGCGTGGCAATCTTGCGCGCGCCAGCGTCGCTGTGTTGGTCGGCGATATAGTTCAGCATCATGACCGCCGACATCAAGAGCGCCAACGGGTTGGCGACCCCTTTGCCCGCAATGTCCGGGGCCGAGCCGTGCACGGCCTCGAAGACCGCGTGCTCATCGCCGATATTTGCACCCGGCACGGCACCCAAGCCGCCAATCAGGCCGGCGCACAGATCACTGACGACGTCCCCGTACAGGTTTTCCAGCAGCAGCATATCGAACGGCGCCGGATCTTGCACGATGCGCATGCAGCCGGCATCGATGATCAGTTCGTTGTATTCGATGTTCGGGTATTCCTGCTTGTGGATTTGCTGGGCACAGCGAATGAACAGGCCGTCGGTCAGTTTCATGATGTTGGCCTTGTGCAGTACGGTGATTTTCTTGCGTTGGCGATGCGTTGCGTAGCGGAAAGCCCAGCGCGCGATCCGCGTACAGGCGGTCTCGGAGGCGACCTTCATGCTCATGACCACGCCGGGCGTGACTTCGTTTTCCACGCCGCTGTAAAGGCCTTCGGTGTTTTCGCGAATGATCACCAAGTCGACGTTTTCGAAGCGCGTTTTGACGCCGGGCAGCGAGCGCACGGGCCGGACAGCGGCATACAGGTTCAGGCGCTTGCGGAGCTGCACATTGACGGAGGAGAAGCCTTTCCCGACCGGCGTGGTGCAGGGGCCTTTCAGCGCAATGCCGTGATGCTGGATGGCGTCCAGTGTCTCCTGGGGCATCACCTCCGAACCCTCGGCGAGCGCAGTCAGGCCTGCCTGATAGGTCTGCCACTCGATCGGCGCGCCCGCCTTCTCCAGAATGCGTTGGACGGCGGTGGTGACTTCCGGGCCAATGCCATCGCCAGGAATGACAACGATATCTCTTGGTTTCATAAATTTCTCCGTTTCGTGAATGATTCAAAGTGAGCCGCGATGATGAAGTCCTGCCGGACAGATGACAATTGCTTTTTGAGGATTGTCTTATTTTGCCGCCACTCTATTCTCAGGCGCATGAAATGGATTGTGATTGGCGCTAACGGAATGCTGGGACGCGATCTGGTGGAGGAAATGAAAGCCTCCCACTATGAGGTCGTGCCGCTGGATTTACCGGAAATCGACATTACCCAGCCGCCCGAAGAGCTGGAGCAGCACTTGCCGGAGGCCGATGGCTTGGTCAATTGTGCCGCGTATACCAAAGTGGATGACGCGGAAACGGAGCGGAACGCCGCTTTTGCGGTCAATGCGGAAGGGGTTTATCATCTGGCGTTGGTGGCGCTGAACCGCGAAATCCCGATGGTGCATGTCAGCACCGATTATGTCTTTGACGGGCACGGGCGCCGCCCCTATGGGGAGCAGGACCCGGTCAATCCGCTGAATGTCTACGGTGCCAGCAAGTTGGCAGGGGAGAAAGCGCTGCGGTCGACGGGTTGCCCCTATCTAATCGTGCGTACCCAATCGCTATTCGGAAAGCACGGTCCCAATTTCGTCAAAGCCATTGCCCGCAAGGCGCGCGAAAGCGAGCGGCCACTGAAGGTGGTGAATGACCAGTTTTCAGCCCCGACCTACACGCGCCATTTGGCCAACGGCATCGTACGGTTGATGCAGGCGAAGGCCGAGGGGATTGTGCATGTCGCGGCTGCTGATTCGTGTTCCTGGTTCGAGTTTGCACGGCAGATTGTGGCGGAGATTCAGCCCGGTCACGTTGTCATCCCGATTGCGAGCGAGGACATGAAGCGTCCGGCGGCGCGCCCGAAGAATTCTTTGCTGAATATGGAACGGTATCAGCGTTTAACCGGGCACATGATGCCTTCATGGCGGAGCGGGCTGGAAGCCTACTTCCATGAAGAGGATTACTTTACATGAAGTATCCCGCCGCCTTCGTGCTGGTGGTGTTGAGCTGGGCCAGTATGCCGTTGTTCATGAAGTACTTTACGGGGTTCATGGACGGATGGACCATGAACGGGCTGCGCTACAGCACGGTGCTGATAATTTGGTCGCCCTATTTGTTGCTGAAATGGCGACAAAAACAATTCACGCCGGGGATCTTTCGGGATGCCCGCTATCCGGCGCTGGCCCATCTCTTTGGTCAGGTATGCTGGGGGCTGGCGCCGTATTTCAATGATGCCAACATGATGCACTTCATCGGACGTAGCACCTTCCTGTTCATGATCCTGTTCAGTTTTCTGATCCTGCATGAGGAGCGCCGATTGATCGGCCGTCCCGTGTTTTGGATCGGTGTCTTCGCCACCATTTCGGGGGTCGTCTTGATGTATATTGGTGGTGCGCGTGTGGGCAGCACATCGCCTCTCGGCGTGCTGCTCCTGCTGGGCGCTGGCGCGGGCTGGGCCGCGTACGGCGTGGCGATCAAGAAGTGCATGGGCGCGCATAGTTCGCGCCTCAGCTTTGGCGTGATTGGTCTCTACACCTTGCCGGGCATCTGGTTGTTAATGTTCGTCTTCGGTGACTGGCGCGTGATGGCCGATTTCGATCTCCCCTTGTGGGGGTGGATCGCGCTGTCCGGAATCCTGGGCATCGCGCTGGCGCACGTGCTGCTGTATGTGGTGATCAAACGCTACGGACCCATCGTGTCGGACGGCGTGTTCCAGCTCATCCCGTTTGTGACCGTTGTCGGCGCGTATCTACTCTTTGGCGAAACCATGACGTGGCTGCAATGGCTGGGCGGATTCGTGTTAATTGGCGCCATATCCGCGCTGCTGAAGGCGAAGCGGCAATCGATGGGGACACAGTGGGACGAAAGCAAAATCTAGCCGTTGATGAGCGAGCCCGGACCCCGGAGGACCGGAACGTGTCGCGACCGGATGCGCTGACGATTGTGCTGGTTGAGCCCCGTATCCCGCCCAATACCGGCAACATCGCGCGTTTGTGCGCCGCAACCGGCACGCGCTTGCATCTGATCCGGCCGCTGTTCCGCATCGACGATGCTAAACTGAAGCGTGCCGGGCTCGATTATTGGCCCTTGCTCGACGTGCGTGTATTCGATACCTGGGCCCAGTGGCGCGATCAGCATCGCGAGGCCATTGCGGCTGGGCGCTGTTGGTTTGTGGAAGTCGGGGGACAACAGATTTATACCGAGATCCAATTTCGGCCGGGCGATTACCTGATATTCGGCGATGAAGAGGAGGGCCTGTCGGCGGAACTGATGGCCGAACACGCGGAACAAACGCTGCGCCTGCCACAGCAAGGTGTACGCTCGCTGAATCTGTCCAATGCCGTGGCCGTGATCTGCTATGAAGCGCTACGCCAATTGAATTGGCCCGGGCTTCACTAACCGAGCAGGTCGCGCAATGCCGCTTCCAGGTCGGGATGCTTAAACGTGTAGCCGCTGGCTTGTAAGCGGGCGGGGAATACCCGCAAGCTGGCCATCAATAGGGCGTCGGCCATTTCACCGAATGCCAAGCGCGCCGCAAAGGCCGGCACGGGAAAGATTGTAGGACGGCGCAGCACACGGCCCAACGCGCGGGTGAATGCCTCGTTCGTGCAGGGATTCGGCGAAACCACATTGACCGGGCCCTCCACCGCCTGCGTGTCCAAGGCGAAAAGGATGGACTGCACGGCGTCATCCAGCGAAGCCCAGCTCATGTACTGTTTTCCGGACGCGATCTTCCCGCCAACGCCGAACTTGAAGGCGGGCAACATCGTTTTCAGCGCACCGCCGTCCGGGCTCAATAGCATGCCATAACGAAGATGAACCACGCGAATGCCGGCGGCCCGCGCCGGATCAGCGGCGGCCTCCCATTCTTTGCAGACATCCGCCAGAAAACCCTCACCCGCCGGACTGTCTTCGGTAAGTTCGGTGTCGCCTCCTTCACCATAGTATCCGATCGCCGATGCCAGAATCCAGGTGGCCGGTTTCTGATCAAGTTGGGCCAAGGCGGCGGCCAGTGCCGTCGTGCTCTTGACGCGGCTATCCCGGATGCGCTGTTTCTTCGCGTCCGACCAGCGGCCCACAATCGATTCACCGCCTAAGTGAACGACCGCATCGAAATCGGCCAAGGCCTCGGGCTGTTCCAACGCATAGGTGGAGGCATCCCATTTCAGTCCGTCGTTGCCGGACCGAACCAAACGAG
>SLAD01000048.1 GCA_007126995.1 Kiritimatiellia bacterium
GGCGTGCCCGGCCTGACCATTCGCCAGCAGCAGCACGGTATCGTTGGTGCTTTGATCACCGTCCACGGTGATGCGGTTGAAACTTTGATTCACGGCGTCCGTCAACGCCTGCTGCAATGCATCCGGCTGGATGTTGGCGTCGGTCAGGCAAAAAGCCAGCATCGTCGCCATATTGGGCTCGATCATGCCGGCACCCTTGGCGATACCGCTTACCGTGACCGGTGTTCCCTCAATTTTGATGGTCACCGACCAATGCTTCGGATACAGGTCCGTGGTCATGATGGCTTCGGCTGCCTCGCGACCGCCCGCGGGGGAGAGGGCGGGAACGAGCTGCTGAATGCCCTTTTCAATCACCGGCATCGGCAGGGGGTCGCCGATCGAGCCGGTGGAGCACACGAATACGGTGTCTACGGGCGCCCCCAGCGTATCGGCTGTCGACTGCGCCATCTGGGCCGTATCCCGCATGCCTTGTTCGCCGGTACAGGCGTTGGCGTTTCCGCTGTTGATCACAATCGCCCGCGCCGCGCCGCCCTTGATGCCTTCCCGGCACCACTTGACCGGCGCGGCGGTGACTTGATTGGTGGTAAAGACGCCGGCGATCCGGGCCGGTTCGTCCGACACGAGCAGGGCCATGTCCTTCGCGTCCCGCTTCTTGATGCCGGCCCGCAGCCCGGCGGCGCAATAGCCCGTCGGCAATTTGATTTCGTCGTCTCCAAGTAGCTTTTGCTCGTTCATCATAGATTTCCGATCTGTTTCAATGCATAAAAAACGACCCCGAACGTTATGCACATTCGGGGCCGCAATCAATGGGAAATGAGTAGGCTTAACGTTTCGAGAACTGGAAGCGTTTACGGGCACCCGGTTGGCCAGGCTTCTTACGCTCTTTCTCGCGTGCATCACGGGTCAGGCAGCCACCAGACTTCAGCGCGGGCTTCAGTTCCGGGTCGGCTTGCACCAAGGCGCGGGAAATGCCGTGACGAATCGCGCCGGCTTGCCCCATCTGGCCGCCGCCATCGACGTTCACCATGACATCGTATCGCTTAACCGTATCGGAAATCACGAACGGCTGTTCGATATAACCACGAATGGATTCGGTGGGAAAGTACTCGGTCGCATCGCGGCCATTGACCTTCATTTTGCCCACACCCAAGGCCAAACGAACCCGCGCGACCGAAGTCTTGCGACGGCCTGTGGCCCGATACTCAGCTATCTTTTTTTCTGCCATACTTATTGCACCTATATCTTACTCGTTCAGAAATCAATCGTCGTTCAGCTCGCCAGCGGCTCAGGCTTCTGTGCCGCATGCGTATGCTCGGCACCCGCGAACACGCGCAAGCGTTTGAGCATTTGGCGGCTCTGCTTGTTCTTCGGCAACATCCCGGCCACCGCCTGCGTAATCATGCGGGTCGGGTTCTTGGCCCGAATGTGACGAGCCGGAAATTCACGCAATCCACTGGAATACCCCGTGTAATGCTTGTAGATCTTCTGCTCTTCCTTGTTGCCGGTCAACTTGACTTTGGCCGCGTTGATCACGACCACAAAGTCGCCCTGGTCGATGTGTGGCGCAAAGGTGACCTTATTCTTACCACGCAAGGTGGCGGCCAACTCGGTGGCTAACCGGCCCAGCGGTCGATCCGCCGCGTCAACCAGTATCCACTGGCGCTCAATGTTTTGTTCTTTAACTAATGTCGTTTTCATCAAATACCACTTTTCGGATTAGAAATGGGTGTAAGGGCGCGAAAGATACTCATTCCGCGGCCTGACTGTCAATACCTCAATCGACTTTTTTGACCTTATCGCCGCATGATCGCGTAAAGGACGTAGGATACGCAGAATAGCGAAAACATTACCAACAGTAGCATGTAGCCTGCCTGCGTCGCCCAATGCGGCTCATTGACCTCGGCGGGACGGCCATAGAGGATCAAAATCAAGGCTGCCAAGCCGCAAACGTAGCTAATCGCCCGCACGATAATGTAGAGTTTTCGCATCACAGACCCATCATAAACGTCAGAAGACTACCCATATAGCCGGACAACCCGATCACCAGCACAACCGAGGCAACATGGTAACGCTGAGTCCGGCCATTCCGTCGCTCGATCAGCGCCACCAGGGATTCATCCACCGTCTCCGCCCGTCGCTGCGTGCCCCAGCGCAGTTGCAAGGGGCCCATCACCAGCAGCAGGGCGGCGGACAGGACGAATGACAGGCCGACTGCCAAAAGTGTTTGAGCGGTTGGCCCGGACTGCGCGATCTGCGGCCCGGAAAACCCGGTAATGGTCAGGCAGATCGCGATCAGGCTGAGCAGCATCTGTGCCCGGCTTTGCAAGACCTCGAAATGGCCAATCAGCACGGAAAATAGCCGTGAGCTATCCTCACCATGGATTTCTTTCAAATACGCCAGCTCTTCTGAGGGAGCGAGCGTGCGTAATCGAATCATCATTATGCTCCGGGTTCTTCAGCCCAAATCTTCAAGCCGGCGTGGCGGAAAGGGGTGGCTTTCGAGCCGTTTAAGCGGATCAGGATCGCCGTCATGTGTTCAATCGCCCGCGCACTGACGGCGAGGCCCGCGTTATAGACGTTCACGCCCAGCTTTTCGATCAAGGGAGTGGCCTTATCCTTTGCGTCCTTGTCATTGCCGCACATCAGCACATCACAGTTAATCCGCGATTCAACCTGATCCAGTACATAGGCGGACACGTTGTGGATGGCGCCCACGACGGGGGTATCGTCTCCGAGGATGGCGACGGCCTGTTCGGTGGCGGAGCCTTCCGGCGGCGGCGCAAATTTTTTCGCGTTGCCTTCCGCCAGCGGAACCACCACGTCGATCAGGATTTTGCCCTTCAATGCGTCCTTTAAGGATTCCAAGGTCGGCTGATGTCCGGCAAACGGGGTCGCCAGAACCACAAACTCATCCGCTTCGGCCACAGCCTCGGCGTTGCTCATGCCGGTAATGCTGCCCTCGGCCTGGCCCAGGCGCGGCTGCAATTCCTCGGCAATCCGCTTGCCCTTATCGTGGTTACGTGACCCCATCACGACATCCACGCCTGCTAACGCCCAACGTAGGGCCAATCCTTGTCCTTGCGGGCCAGTTCCGCCCAATAATGCGATCTTCATACTGCTCCTTCTGCTGTTTAGCTCTGACTTAAACGGATGTGCTGCCCCTGGGCGCGCAAAGGCCTGCCCGGCCGCTTTGCATGAATCCTCTGGCAGCAATAAGCATTTCGTGCCTAATCGCGTAAAGCTAACGCCTATTCAGTCGGCGATCAATCAATAACCCGCAGCCCCGATACTGCAATCGGGCGAAGCTTTCAGAGAAAAGTGACTAAATGATGGAGTCCGATCTGATGATCGTTATAATACCGCCTTTCGCACGGAGCATTCGGGCGGGCAGCGTTCAATTCGGGGAACATTGAGGATATGGCCAAATACATTTTTATCACCGGTGGAGTGGTTTCATCCTTGGGCAAGGGCTTAACGGCGGCATCGATCGGACGGCTGCTCATCAGCCGCGGCTTATCGATCCGGATGCAGAAGCTGGACCCTTACCTCAACGTTGATCCCGGCACCATGAGCCCGTTTCAGCATGGCGAAGTATTTGTCACGGACGATGGCGCGGAAACGGATCTGGATCTGGGCCACTACGAGCGGTTCACCGGCCAAACGACCTCGCGCAAAAGCAACTACACCGCCGGCCGCATCTATTGGGATGTGCTGAAAAAGGAGCGGCGCGGGGATTACCTCGGCGGCACCGTCCAGATGATTCCCCATATCACCGATGAGATCAAAGCCTCCATCCGGTCGCTAGACGAAGAGGACGTCGACGTCATCCTATGCGAAATCGGCGGCACGGTGGGCGACATTGAGGGATTGACCTTCCTGGAAGCCATTCGCCAGATCGGGCTCGAGGAGGGGCCGGACAACGTCTGCTATGTCCATCTCACCTACGTGCCGTTCATCAAGGCCGCCGGCGAAGTGAAGACCAAGCCCTCCCAGCAGAGCGTCGCGCGTTTGCGCGAGATCGGTATCCTGCCCAATATTCTGATTTGCCGCACGGAAGTGGATCTAGGCGACGATGTGCGCCGTAAATTGTCCCTGTTTTGCAACGTGCCCCAACATGCCGTGATCGTTGAAAAGGACGTTGAGCATAGCATCTATGAATTGCCCGTCGTGTTGCACGAGCAGGATGTGGATCAATTGATTATGCGCCAACTGGATCTGCACGCGCCCGAAGCGGATTTGGCGGAGTGGCGCAAAATGTTGCAGCGGGTGATCCATCCACAAGGCCGTGTGAAGATTGGCGTGGTCGGCAAATATTCCGAGCTGCAAGATGCGTACAAATCCATCTTCGAAGCCATTGAGCACGGGGCCTTGGCCCATGCTCGGGCAGTGCAATTGGTCAAGATCCCGGCCGAGGAGCTGGAAGATGGCACCGGCGTGGAGCGACTGGATGAGATCGATGCGCTCTTGGTGCCGGGCGGATTCGGCGGGCGCGGGGTGGAAGGCAAGATCGAGGCGGTCCGCTTGGCGCGCGAGAAGCAGATTCCTTTTCTCGGGATCTGTCTCGGCATGCAATGTGCGATCATTGAGTTTGCGCGCAACGTCGCCGGCTTGACCGGGGCACAATCGACGGAGTTCGACAAAGAGACGCCGCATCCCGTCGTCTGCCTGATGGAGGAACAGGAGCATGTCCAGAACTTGGGCGGGAGCATGCGTTTGGGCGCATCACGATCCTGCTTCGGTCCCGACACGTTGATTGCGCGCGCGTACGGCGACGCAGAAGTGTTTGAGCGGCATCGCCATCGCTACGAAGTGAACCCCGGCTATCACGCCCGGCTGGAGGACGCGGGCTTGATCCTGTCCGGCAAGGATGAGGGCGGTCATTTAGTCGAATCCATTGAGCTGGCCGACCATCCCTGGTTCGTCGCGACCCAATATCATCCCGAATTCAAATCGCAGCCGCTCAGTCCGCACCCCTTGTTCCGTGACTTTATCGGCGCCGCCATCGCTCGGCAA
>SLAD01000106.1 GCA_007126995.1 Kiritimatiellia bacterium
GATTATCGCGCCGGAATTGCCGGTCATCATATTCCGGATGGATGACGGCGAGCTGTTCTTCGGATAGGCCGTACCGCGTTTGAAGGTCAGACTTCATGAGCTGTGAATTGCACACGACCAACTGATACTGACCTGAGCGCAGGATCTTGGCATGAAAGCGCATGGAGGGCGTTTCGCGTCCGTTGGACTCCAGGTTGATGCGCTCTTGCGCCAAGTGCAGGCAGTTATGGAGCACCAGCACATCCTGTTTGACGATGTCGCCGTGACCGATGACCAGCTTGGGTCGGATTCGGCGAACATGACGCTGCGCCTGCCAGTCGAAGCATCGATAGCGCATGATGGAGTTAACCGGCCAGCGGGACATTTTATGCGGAATACCGCCAGCCTGCCGCACGGCATTTCGGTTGATCTTTTCGGCGATGGCATGGACGACGTAGCCGTGATCCGACAACGCCCGGATTTCCTGAAACACCTTACGGGGCGTGCCGGAATGCTGATTCTTCAGACGCCGCTGCGCGATCACTATAGACGGTCTCTCCATGGTGCTCGGAGATCCTCAGTCACCTGACGAAATTACAGGCTGGATTCAAGGCATTATCCCCCGGCCAGAATCTCGATCACTTCGTCTTTGCTCGAAACCTTCAAAATACGGTCGCGCGTCGTCGCATCGTTCAGTTGGCGACTGATTTCGGCCAGAAACTGGATATGGGGGCCGGTACGATTAGCCGGGGAAATCGTCATAATGAAGAAATGGGCCGGCTGCTGGTCGAGTGATTGAAAGTCGATGCCGGTCTTGTGTATGCCGATGGCCACCACCAAGCTTTCAACGCAGTCGCTTTTGCCGTGTGGAATCGCAATGCCGTTCTGCATGCCGGTCGACATCTTGCGCTCACGGTCCCAAATGGCTTTCTGAGCCGCCTTGCGGTTCTCCACCCGGCCAGCATCGACCAACAAGGTGATCATTTCCTCGATCACCTCTTCTTTGTCTGTCCCCTTCAAATTCAGGGAAACAACGTCTTTCGTTAATAATTTACGGATATTCATGCTGTCCGGCTCACGGTTTACAAAGGGGCACATATTGCGACGCGAAGCGCACAAGGTCAACTCCGCAGTGTAGGGAAAAAAGATCGGTTTATCGTTTTACTTGCAGGCGTTGATCGGGTAGTTTGGCCGACTTTGGCAGAAAGCGAAACAGACATTATGGAAAGCAGGCTAAAGGTATGATTTTCAAAACAATTCTTTCACGGACGATCGCGTGGCCTGTCCTGTTCGTCATCGCGCAGGGGCTGACACTGGGTGTGGCGTCGGGCCAGGATGCGCGGGGCTTTCGCGGCGTTTGGAATGGCTGGAGCTACGACGCGATGTCGCTTGACTTAGATGTCTGGCGAGTGACCGTGCAAGCGAGTGGCAGTGATCAGCGATTCAAAATTGCCCATGACGATTGGGACTATGAGTGGACACACGACGGATTTCTGCCTTTAGCGTCGATTCAAGATGCTTTTACCAGCGGGGCCGACACGGAAGTTGCAGCGACAGCCAGTCGCTACTACACCGTGGCCATGGACGACGTCAACAGTGGGCAGCAAGGCCTGATGATTGTTCAGGAAACCGAAAACGCTCCCGTCGACATCACAGCCCTCTCGCACTCCTTCTCCGGCCGCGATGCCGTGATCGATATCACGTCTTCGGCCACCCCGTCCCCGGGCGAAAAGATCTATGTCCGGTACACCATGGATGGCTGGAGCTCATCCGCCTTCGTGGAGGCAACGGGTAGCGGAACGGCTTGGTCGGCAACGATTGAGCATGACGCGGCCGATGAGAATGAGTCGGTTACTTATTATGTCCTGACCACGACGGTGGCGAGTCCTTCTCATGCCGACGCGGATTTGCAGGCGATCCGGTGGCACAATAATGGCGATTCAAATTTTGACTATGTGGTGCCGGAGGACTCGGGGCCTCCGGCGGTGGCCCCCTCGGTACAGGCATCAGACCTGCAATTCAGCGCGGTCGGCCCAACCAGCGTCACATTGTCTTGGTCGGATGGCGATGGCGAACGGCGCTTGGTCTTTGCCCGTGCCGATGGCCCGGTCACTTTCACGCCGCAAGATGGCGAGTGGTATGATCACGACGAAGTATTCGGCACCAGTACCGAATATGGCGATGGCAACTATTCGGTCTATATGGGCGGCGGTTCCTCAATCACGGTGACCGGCCTCGACCCGCAAACGGCCTATCATTTCCAGGTGTTCGAATTCAACGGGACCGGCACGGAGCGCGTATACAATGTGTCCGCCGCCGCCAACAACCCCTCGTCGATCACGACGGCGGAGGCCGGCGCCATCCAGCTATTTGTCAACGAGATCATGGCGTCGAACAACGCCACGATTCAGGATGAGGATGGCGATTATCCAGACTGGGTTGAGCTCTACAACGCCGGCGCCGAGCCGGTCAATTTGCTGGGGTGGGGGCTATCAGATAATGAGTCCAACCCGTTTAAGTGGGTCTTTGGCGATGCCACGATCGATGCTGGCGAATTTTTGCTGGTCTGGGCTTCGAATAAGGACCGTACGAACGCACCGCATTTGCATACGAGCTGGGCCATTAGTGCGAGCGGCGAGGAAGTGCTGTTGTCCATGCCGGACGGCACGCTGGTTGACTTCATCGATCCGATCCCGATCCCCACGGATATCTCGTATGGCCGCCAGCCCGACGGCTCGGCCAATCTGGTCTTTTTCGAGGATCCCACCCCCGGCGCCTCCAATATCACCGAGGGCTTTGGTCCCGATCTTGATCCACCCGGCTTTTCGATTCCCGGCGGCTTTCATACGGGATCGGTCCAGGTGGAGTTATCGACCACGACCGCCGGAGCACAAATCCGCTACACCCTGGATGGATCAAAGCCAACGGAAAGTTCTCCGCTCTACACGGGGCCCATTACGCTGCAAAGTCGGGCCGGGGAACCCAACGATTTATCTCTCATACCTACGAATGACAGGGATGTGGGGGCGCCGTTTTTTGAGGGATGGGAACCACCCGCCGGGGAAGTATTTAAATTCCATACGCTGCGGGCACGCGTCTTCAAAGACGGCTCCTTCCCCAGTCCACATGTCACACAGTCGTACATCATCGATTCCGAAGGTGTAGACCGATATAGCTTGCCGATTGTTTCCATTGCGACCGATCGAGACAACCTGTTTGATCCGGATATTGGCATCTACACGCACATCAATGGTAATATGTGGCAGTCTGGAAGTGATTGGGAGCGGCCGGGGACAATCGAGTTTTTCGAGTCAGATGGCACGCTGGCTTTCAATCAAAGCATTGGCATCCGGCTGCACGGCAACACCACCCGCAGCCGCCCGCGAAAATCGCTAAGGATTTATGCGCGACCGGGCTCCTTCGAATACCAGATATTCCCGGATAAAGAACTGAATACATTCGACACCTTTATTCTACGCAACGGTGGCAATGATTGGGGGAACGGTATCATTCGGGACTTGTTCATGCAGTCTTTGGCGGCCAACACGACGCTGGACCGGCAATTCGGTCGTCCAGTGCTTGTCTTTATCAATGGCGAGTATTGGGGGATTCATGATATTCGCGAGCGTTTTGACGATGGCTACATAGACAATAATTATGGCCTCAGTGAGCAGGAATTCGTCCAAGTCGAAATAGAAAGGGACACACCTCCTGCCAATATCCCCACCTTTGACCGCGGGAATCCCGCATGGGGAGGCGATTACGCCGACCTGTGGGACTTCCTGAATACGCAGGGCGCAAGCTCTTCCGCAAACTATGCGCACATTGAAGATCGCATGGATATTGCAAACTTCATCGATTTTTATCAGGCGCATATTTTCGTCGGGAATACGGATTGGCCAGGCAACAATGTCCGTGCCTGGCGATCGATTGAAACCAATCGGGTGGAAGGTGCTCATCTGCGCCATGATGCCCGCTGGCGTCATATGTTATTTGACACAGACTTTGGCTTCGGACTGAACTTCGCCTATGTTCCCGGCTGGGAGGATTTCGCGTCGCACAATACCTTGGCGTTTGCGGCGGACACAAACGGCGAGGATTTTTCGAACGAGCCCGACGCAACATTGATGTTCCGGCGCTTGCTCGATAACACGGGATTCCGCGATCAGTTCATTAGGCGGTTTAGTGACCAATTGAATACAGCCTACAGCCGCGCGCATGTGACCAATGTATGGGCGCATTGGGAGTCGATCATCGATCCGGAGATGGACGAACATATCAATCGCTGGCGCCAACCGTACGATTGGAATTTCGAGCGCAACCGAATTCGTTCCTACGGTGAACAGCGAACGGATGCGGTGTGGTCCCATCTGCAAAGTTTCTTCAATCTAGGACCGCGTTATGATGTGATGATCGATGTCAATGATCTCGCGCAAGGCTTTGTGCGGCTCAATAGCGTGGATATTCATCCCGACACGCCCGGCGTATACGGGTATCCTTGGACTGGAAGTTACTTCAGCGACTACGACGTCAGTCTCACTGCAGTGGCGGCAGAGGGATACCAATTTGTGGAATGGGTGGCGACCACGTCGACGGTTACCACGCTAGCTGCTGATGACGCCAATAATTACGGCAACTGGAATAACAACAGCAACGAAGGGTTCGGTTTTGGGAATTGGGACCTGCAAACCACCAGCGGGGATTCTAGCCAAAATGGACATTTTCTGGCATCAGGATCGCCCAATCATTGGGGGCTGTATGCCAATAGCGGCCAGGAAGCCGATGCCTTTCGTGATTTGAACAATTCGCTTGGTATTGGCGAAACGTTCACCACCCAATTGCGTCATGGCGGCATTCAGACAGGGGGACCCGCAGGAAGTGTAGGTGTGCAATTGCGCAATGGCGTCGGTGATGAGCTATGGACCTTTTCATTCCTCGGCGGCGACTCCGAATACGTCATCAATGGCGTGGACACCGGGATCGGCTTTACGACCGCCGATATCACCATCGAACTGACCCCCACCGGC
>SLAD01000362.1 GCA_007126995.1 Kiritimatiellia bacterium
CGCCAATCCCCCGGATCGAATCCGACCGCAGCGAACACCCTTGCGGCCAACAGCAGGCTGAGGATCAGAATGGGGCCGAGATACAGGAGAAGGCAGCGTTGCCTGCTTGCCCGGCCGGCCCGGCATTTCCAGGATAACCGGCAACCGATGGCACGCTCCAGGAGCAGTCGTCCCTTATCGATGAGGTAGTAGCCGACATGCGCGGTGCGGTCGTTGTTCCCCGATTGCCGGGCTGCCTCCTGGGCCAGCCCGATGGCGGCCCGGGTTACCTCCAGTTCACTAACGGCACTAGTCCGCGCCAGGTCTTCGATCACATGTCGGTAGCGATCCCGAGTGGTAAAATCCTGCTCGGTATGGCGCCCCGACGGATCCTCACCCAGGGCCTGCTCGACGACGCTGAGCGACTCGACGAACTCCCGCCAGTCCGTGGCGTCGATGAAGCGCAAACTGCCGATGCTGTTGGCGATCGAGATCTGGTTGGCAGCGGCGGTGCGGCTGGCAGCCGCCGATAACTGGGCTGCCGTCACCCCCTGGTCGAGGAGTTTTTGTTCGACCCAGGTTTGAACAAAAGCCATCGCCGATCCCTGGGCCTGGAGCCGGGAATAAAATTCCTCCACGAATGGCGCCGTGAGCGGCACATCGGCATTGGCAAATTCGGCCAGCAACTGGATCAGCTGTTTCGGGTCCCGCTCAGCTGCCGCAAGCATGCGATCGGCCCAGGTAATCGCCGCATCGAGATCCTCCCGCCGATGGGCAATCCGCAGCCCGACACGGCTCAGATTTTCCAGCAGGGCCAGTTGCAGCATGATCGGAAAGGCCCACAATTCCCCGATTTTTAAGGGCTCAACCTGCTGGTAAGCACTTAGGAACTGGGTGGTGTTGTCTTGATCGATGCGCCCATCCATGTGCGAAATCAACTGTAAGGCGATGTCGTAGATGCGCGGGAACCCGGCGGACGGATCATCCGCCAAACAGGGCAATTGCCGGCTGTAACCACGGGGCAGATGGCGACGCGCCAGTCCGATCTGTTGCTCGATAAGATAAAAGTTGTCCAGCAGCCAGGCTTCTGCCGGCACAATCCGCTGCCCCGGGGTGGCGGCGGTCACAACGTCATAGGCCGCCATCAGAACCCGGGCATTGTCGTCCAGCCGCGGCAGCAAACGATCCGCTCCCGGAGACGGCTTGATACGATGCCGTCCGGCCAGAGTCAGGCCATGACGTTTGAGTTGCTCAAGGCTGAACAGCTCCGTTCGCAGCAACTCCGTTTCCCGGTCCGGCCGCAGCCCGTGGTGGGTGCGGGCCACAAGTCTCGATATTTTCGTCGTTATCACGATCTCCTCAGTTTGATTCCGCAGCACTTGGACGAAGTTCCCGGTTACTTTTCGAACAAGGATGATTTTGCCAGCAATTCCAGATCGGCGTCGGTGGTCGTCGGCAGATAGCGCTTTCGATAAAGCTCGTCATGGCAGATATCAAAAATGGAAACTAAGGGAGCAGCGACCAATACCCCCAGTACGCCCAAAGCGGCGACGCACAAAAGCATGGAAAAAATCACCGCCAAGGGATGGATTTTCATGCCGCGCGCCATGATGAACGGGGCGATCACATTGCTCTCCAAGGCTTGGACCGCGAGGAAGGCGAGCAAGACCCACAACGGGGTCATTCCCCCCTTTCCAAGAGCTAACAGGATCGCGGGTATGGTGCTGAGGATCGGTCCCAATAGTGGAACCGCTTCCAGGATACCCGCAATCAGCCCGAGGACCAGGGCGTCCTTGAGGCCGAAAATCGGCCACATGAGCAGGACCACCAGCAGGCCGATGGTCAGCATCCTCAGCAGCGTCGTAGCGATCCACCTGGGCGCAAAATTGCCAATTCGTTGTATAATGACCAGAGCCTGCTTGTGGTGCTGTTCAGGCAACATGGAGAAAATGCCCCGAAAAATCGGCCGCGGATTCATCAGGGTAAAGGTCACGCCGAAAAACACCGTCACTAGAACAACCAGGATCTGACCCGTGTTGACCGCCACCTTAGTGAAGCGGTCGACCACTTTCTGGAACATGTCGCTCAAACTGGAACGAAGTGATTCCGCCTCCTTTGTCGGTTTAGACGTTGCCGTTTCGGCGATTTGTCGCGATGCTTCGAGATTCTCCTCTTCCGCAATTTCTCCGGTGACTTCAGCCTGGAGTTTTTCTTCGGATAGAACCGCCTGTTGTTCCATTTTTATCAGCGGTTTTTGGAAACTTTCCCAGTATGCGGGCAACTCTTCCGAGAGCGTCATCACCTGATCTTTCATTGGTCCGAAGATCGCCCAGCCGGTCAAACCAATAACCACAACCAACGCTCCGACAACCAGTCCCGTCGTGCTTTTTCGCCCACCCCACATCGCTCGCATCCACGAAATGACCGGATTCACGGCCATAGATATCAACATAACCAGCAGAAATGACAGTAGAATGGGTGACAGCAGCCGGAACGCCTGGATAAAAACAAACAACGTCGCTCCCAAAAATATATGGAGAGCGATCGATCGTGCTTTTGTCTCTGACTTTGAGCCGTCTGTCATGATATTTTTCCGTCCTATAACCCACCCTTTACGATTGAAAGCATTTTACTTGGCGCCACAGCCGCTGATGATGTACAGGCCATCATCAGCAGCTGTGCCTTTTGAATGTTAAATTGGTTAATTTTCAGTAACCTTATCGCTCACCGTCATTTTGTTGTCGACGGATCTCACGCCCTTGACGTCGCCCGCCAGTTTGGCAGCCAGGACTTTTTCAGCGGCATTGTCGGCAACGCCATCCAGCGTGACCACGCCATCTTTGGTCGAGACCTTGGTCTGGAGTCCGCTGGTCGAGCGGTGGCTGAGCAGGGTCATCTTGACCTGAGCGGTAATGGAAGCGTCGTCAATTTTGTCGCCCATCGACCTGTCACCTGATACTTTGTCGCGCGACTGTTGCGAACCCTTTGTGGTCTTGCGCACGGTCATTTCATTGTTGACGGACTTGACCCCTACAATGTCCTTGGCGTATTCGCCGGTGAGTGCCTTTTGCGCCTGACTGTCCGCTTCGCCTCGCAAGGTAACGATGCCGTCCTTGACGTCGACATTAGTGGTAGCGCTGACGTTGCGATGAAACAGCAGCGCCGTTTTCACTTTGGTCATCAGCCATGTATCCGGCCTGGATTCCTTTTTGAATTCCAACTTGTTGTCAACACGCTTGACGTTGGGCAGATTCGCCACGGTATCACCGGCCAGGGCCTTGCGGGATTCATCGGCCACAGTCCCGGTGAGCGTGACGACACCGTCTTTGGCCTGAACCTTGACGTTATCGTCTTTGAGGTAGTTTTTGAACGTGTAGGAGTTTTTGGCTGCAGCCTCAATGTCCTTATCCGTTTCTGCCGCGTAGGCCGGGACGATGAACACCATCAGAGCCAGCGAAAATGCCATCAGAAAAAAGGCCTTTGTCTTTTTCATATTGAATACCCCTTTCATTTGTTTTGCTTATTTTTACTTCCCCAAGCCCTGTTTGACCTCACCGACCTTGCCCTGAGCCTTGCCGGCGGTTTTCTCATCTCTGCCTTCACTTTCCCGTTTCGGATTGTCGGTGAGCTTTCCGGCTGTTTCTTTTACCTTGCCCTTGCCTTCGTGAAATTTGCCTTTCGCTTTTTCCCTGTTGCCTGACTTCATGGTCGTCTCCTTTTGTTATGGTTGTTGCTAATGGGTTGTTAACATAGATTGCCAAGGCAACAACCATGCCAGTGGATAGCGCACAGATAAGTGGTTGTTTTAAAGCGGGAAAATCGAAGGAAGTGGAGCAGTGGAGCGGGCATCCCTCAGCCGCATCCGTCATGCTTGACATAACCGTCGAATATGGTGGCCGTTGTGAGGAGATTGGTTTTTCGTTTGCGAATGTCCTGCCGCCTCCTATCTGGAGGCGGCTTTTTTGTCAGTTTTACTCGAAGCGACCAACAAAATCTCGAACCTCAAGGCAGTGTACTGAAATTCATTGGCGTAATTGGCAGAAGGTCTGTCCTGGTCGATTTTTGTATATCAACCAACTTGCCCGATGGTGTACCGCCTAACTCATACCAGGAAAGGCCATGCGGGAACTGATCGATCGTTACATCCTCCTCCCCCATCCCGAAGTGGTCTATTACCGCGAAATCCCATCATTTCGTCATGAAAGGAGGGTCCTACCGGAAGAAGATGCGCCCGAATTCCCCGGCACCGACAATCAACCAACCCGAGCACACCGAAGGTCAAACTGCTCAATAACCGTGACCCCGGCCCTGCTCAATAACGCTGACCCTTGACAATGATGAAATCTGGAATTATTAGGAGGGGGCCTCGTTGGGGCTGGTGACCTTCGATGGATCTATGGTCGAAAAACAACAGAGTCCGTTGCGGAGATGTTGAAGGGGCAGTATTGCTGAACGAGGGAGTTCGATACCGTCCGGCCAGTCGCGCATGACGGCTTGTGCTTCATTGCTCTTGAAATCCTGCCGTCGACAAATCCGGCCGCCGGGCATCCACTTCCGCAGGCGACAGTTTTCGACCCCGTCTTTAATTTAAAGGGGGGTCAGGCTTGACAAACGGACACGTTCCTTTATTTTTGAAATCATGCCACGCAAGCCACGATTACACTATCCGGGCGCCGCTTACCACGTAATGCTTCGTGGCAATGGCGGGCAAGACATCTTTATGGATGACGGGGATCGAACGCGATTCTTTCTGCTGCTGCAGGAGAGCGTCGAACGTTTCGACTACCGCATCCACGCTTTTTGCCTGATGTCCAACCACCTCCATTTGGCCCTGCAGGTCGGTCACATTCCCCTGTTGGGAATATCCGTTTGTCAGGCCTGACCCCTTTTAGACCCCTGTTTACCAGCTCGCCGCGCTGGTCGTAGTTCTCCATACGAAGCTGTACGAAATCGTCCTTGGCAATCCACACGAGCACCTTTCCCCAGACAATCGGCGTACCGGGTTTGGGAATCATC
>SLAD01000348.1 GCA_007126995.1 Kiritimatiellia bacterium
GAACCGCACACCGGCTATTTAACGAGGAATCGGCTGACCTATGAAATTCAACGATATCAGAGCGCAACTGGCGGGCTACCGCGAGGCCGCAGAAAGCATGCGCGACATTCTGCTGGCCAACACGGTCATGATCGGTGAAATCCCCGCGCCGACCTTCTACGAAGACCAGCGCATCCGCTTCATTCAAGATCGCTTGAGTGAGTGCGGCCTGCAAAACTGCAGCGCCGACGAGATGGGCAACGGTTTCGGCATCCTGAACGGATCGACCGGTGAACGAAATCTATTGCTTGTCGCCCACGCCGACACCGTGTTCAGCGAAAAGGTCGATCACACGATATCGCTGCTGGCCAATCGCATTATGGGGCCGGGCGTGGGGGATAACAGTCTCGGCTGCGCCACGCTAGTCTCACTGCCCATCCTGCTGGAGCGGCTCGGCATCCAGTTGAAATCGAATCTCATTCTGATGGCCGATGCCCGCAGCTTGGGCCGCGGCAATCTGGAGGGCTTGCGTTTCTTCCTGCACAACCACAAGGAGCCGATAGCCGGCGCGATTTGCATGGAGGGCGTAAAGTTGGGGCGGCTCAGTTATTCCTCCATTGGCATGTTGCGCGCCGAGGTGAATGTGCGCGTGCCGGAAATGTATGACTGGACCCGGTTCGGCGCGTCGGGGGCCGTGATCACGCTCAACGATGTGATTAACAAGATCAATCGCATCCCGCTGCCCAAACGGCCCAAAACCAGTATCGTGCTGGGCTCGATCGAGGGCGGTAACTCATTCAACAACATTGCTACGCACTCGGTGCTACGTTTTGAAATTCGCAGCGAGTCTGCCGAGGTCGTGCATGACATTCTTGAAGAAATTCGTGACCGCATCACACAAGTCGAGTTGGAGTCGTCCGCGGAGGTGGCCCTCGACGTCGTGTCCCGACGCGAGCCCGGCGGGATCGATTTCCGGCACCCGTTGGTGCGCCACGCCCGCGATATTTTGAAGACGCTCAACGTCGAACCGCGCGTCGCCCCCAGCACATCGGAGCTGGCGGAACTGATCCGCCACAAAATTCCAGCCGTCACGTTGGGCTTATCCACCGGCCGCAAACATGCGGAGCAGATCGAGGAAGTGAATATCGATCCGTTGTTCGACGGCATCGCGCAGTTGTTGGGGTTGTTGGTGGCGATGGACGAGGGACTTTGCGATGACCATTGATCACTGGCTACAGAACAACACGTTTCACTACAGCAGTTTCTGGGACTTCCGTCATTTGGTGGAAGCCAAGAACGAGCAAGGACTGAAGATCTCGTTGTGTATCCCGACGCTGAACGAAGAGAACACGATTGGCAAAGAGATCGTCATCTTTAAGTCCGAACTGATGAGCCGCTATCCGTTGCTCGATGAGATTGCGGTGATCGATTCCGGCTCGACCGATAACACGCGCGATGTCGCCGCATCATTCGGTGCCGATGTGTACTTGGCCTCCGACATCCTCCCCGAGGTGGGCGATAAACGCGGTAAGGGCGAGAATTTGTGGAAAGCCATCTATCAGCTCAAAGGCGATATCATTGTGTATGTGGATGCGGACATTAAGAATATTCATCCGCGCTTCGCCTACGGATTGGTCGCGCCCTTGATTTACCGCCCCGAAATCAAATATGTGAAAGCCTTCTATGATCGCCCCCTGGCCTTTTCGCAGGGCATTCGACCGTCCGGCGGCGGACGCGTCACGGAGATTTTGGTGCGGCCATTGTTCTCGCTGTTCTTCCCCGAGTTGACGGCCATCGTGCAGCCGCTTTCGGGTGAATACGCCGTGCGGCGCGAAGTGTTGGAGGCCATCCCGTTTCCGATCGGATACGGCGTGGAAACGTCGCACCTGATCGATGTGTACAGCAAATGGGGACTGGGCGCTTTCGGCCAGACCGATCTTGATCAGCGAGTACACCGCAATCAGGCCACCCGCGATTTGGGCAAAATGTCGTTCGGGATTCTGCAAACGTTCCTGAACCGCGCCAAAGCCTTGAATCTGATGCCGCAGGTGCCCGACCTGAATTCGACCTTGCGCCAGTTCCAAGTGAAGGACGGGCAGTTCGAGCAAATCGAGCATCACATCGTTGAGGAGGAGCGGCCCCCGATGCTCGATATTCCGGCTTACCGCGAGAAGTTTCATCCCGGCTCATGAGTGACCGGCTCGCCATCGCCATGGTGCACTATCACCTGCGGCGCGGCGGCGTCACACGGGTGATCCAGAACGCGCTCGCGGCCTTGGATTCGGATACGGTTGAAGCCGTCGTTTTGACCGGCGAAGCGCCGCCGGACGACAGTACCTTTTCGGCGCCGGTGCAGGTTGTCACTGGGCTGGCCTATGACGAGGGACAGACCCTGCCGGACCCCGAGGCGTTGCGCCGACAGGTGGAAGACGCTGCGCGCGCAGCGCTGGGGCGCGATCCGGATATCTGGCATATTCATAATCATACCTTGGGCAAGAATGCGGCCTGGACGGCCGCCGTTGCGGGTATGTCGGCGGCGGGTCATGCGTTGGTGCTGCAAATCCATGATTTTGCAGAGGATGGGCGCCCTGCGAATTATCGTTACCTGATCGATCAACTTGGGGACAACGATTCGCTCAGCGAACAGATGTATCCGCAAGCGGGCCGCACGCATTATGTGTTGTTGAATCAGCGCGACGAAAAGATTCTATGTTCCGCGGGCATCGATGCAGATCGCGTCCATCGGCTTCCGAACGCAGTGTGGACGGGGGACGAATCCGCAGTCGCCGCGTCCGAGACATCGCGCGCGGGGCCGCCGCTGATTCTGTATCCCACCCGCGCGATTCGCCGCAAAAACATCGGCGAGTTTTTGCTGTGGAGCGCGATGGAGGCGGACACTGAGCGCCGGTATGGCGTTACCTTGGCGCCCGAAAGCCCTGGCGAGAAACCGATCTATGCAAAATGGAAAACGTTCGCCGCCTCGCTGCGTTTGCCGATTGAGTTTGAGCTCGGCTTGAAGCAGTCCTTCCCTGATCTGATTCAGTCCGCCGAGCGGCTGGTTACCACCAGCATTGCCGAAGGCTTCGGTTTGGCGTTTCTCGAACCTTGGTTGATGGGGCGACCTCTGGCAGGTCGCAAGCTGCCGGAGATCACCGGCGAGTTTGAGGCGGCGGGGGTCTCGTTGGACGGACTCTATGAGCAATTAACCGTGCCCGCCGACTGGATTGATCAGGATGCGGCTCGTGCCGCATTGGACCGAGCGATGACGTCCGCGTGGCAGGCGTATGGTGGTGAGGTTGCGCCACCGATGATTGAGCAAGCATGGAGCAGTATTGAGCGTAACGGGCGGGTGGAGTTTAGTCGGCTGGACGAGGCGCAACAGGAAAAGGTGATTCAGCACGTTCATGACTCCACGTCCGCTCGCGCGGAGGTGACGCCGAACGATGTCACCGCGTTGCCAATTGACGAGCAACAACTGCGCGCGAATCAGGACGTGATCCGGCGTACGTTTGGGCTGGATAGCTATCGCGAACGGCTGATGAATATCTACGCGATGGTCAACGGTTCGGCATCAGACGAAACAGGCCCGATTCTCTCCGATGGCGTCTTGAATCAGTTCTTGTCGCCGGAACGATTCTATCTGCTGCGGTCGTGATGGCGGTGGCTCGGTAGAACATCTTGCCACGTTGTCATCCCGACACCCGCCTCTGGAGGGTCTCGCCGAGCCACTGGAGCAAGCGCTCGCTCAATTGAGCAGATAGACAACATAGGCCACATAGCCAATCACTAGCAAGGCGCCTTCCCAGCGGTTGATCACGAATCCGGTGCGCATGATCGGCAGGCTGATGACGGCCAATCCGACCATCACGGCGAAATCAATCATCGAGATCCCGCTACCGTCGACCCCAAAGACCAGCGCGGTCAGGCCCAGGATAAATAAAATATTAAAGACGTTGGAGCCGATCGCATTGCCGATCGCCAGGTCGCCTTCCCCCCGGAACGCCGCCACAACCGAAGCGGCAATCTCGGGCAAACTGGTCCCGATCGCGACCACGGTGAGTCCAATCACAAACGTGCTGAGCCCCATCCGTTCGGCCACGGTGACGGCGCCCAGAACGAAGAGCTGTGCTCCGGGCAGCAGCACTACCAATCCGGCCAGCACCGACAAGGCGCTTATCCACCAGCGCTGCTTGCTTAAGGAGCGCACTGCGGCATCGTCAGCGCCGCCCGTTTTGCGCGACCAGTATACGGTAAACCCAGCGTAGACGATGATGCCGGCGAAGAGAATTCCGCCTTCCCATTGCGCCAGCTCGCCATTCCAAAGCATGGCGCAGAGCAGCAGCGTGACGATGAGCATGAGCGGGACTTCACGCCGAATCACCTGCAACTCGACGCGCAGCGGTTTAATCATTGCGGCCAGACCCAGCACCAAGGCAATGTTGGCGATGTTCGAGCCGACCACGTTGCCCAGCGCGATCGCGCTATCGTACTTCATGGCGGCATTGAAGCTGACGATCAGCTCAGGGGAGCTGGTGCCAAACGAAACGACGGTTAATCCCACGACCAGCGCGGACACGCCGATGCGCAACGCCAACGCGGCGGCGCCCCGCACCAGAAACTCCGCGCCGATATACAGCATCAGCACGCCCCCGATTAATTGAATCGCCGTGATCATTTAGAGAATCAACATAGCATCGCCGTAGCTGTAAAAGCGATACCGCTCCGCTACGGCGACGCGATAGGCCTGCATGGTGAGTTCATGGCCGGCAAAGGCGCATACCATCATGATCAGTGTCGATTTCGGCAAATGGAAATTGGTCATCATCACGTCCACGGCGCGAAAGGTGTAGGGCGGGTAAATATAAATTGACGAGCGTCCCGCACGCGCTTCGATCTGTCCCGCCTCCTGCATCACGGTTTCGAGCGTGCGCACGGAGGTGCTGCCGACGGCGACGATCCGCCCGCCGGCATCGCGCGCCAGGTTATAGGCCTGCGCCGTC